>CALBHM010000274.1 GCA_937892835.1 uncultured Ruminococcus sp.
AGCCCCGCAAATTTTCACTTTTTAATCACAAAAACCCTATTCTGTTGTCGGTGTGTTTTTTGTTTTCAAGATCAATGTTTTCATCAGCTAAGTAGTCCTCAACGTCATCAATAATTATGACATTGTCATCTGCGCTATCCTCTGTTCTCAGGTTCTGATTCATAATAACCTGATCGACAATGTTTCTGACAGTTCGAGCGTTTGCGAAGTTGGGCTTGCCCCTGTAATATTCGGTAACATCAAGAAGCAATTCGAGCGCATTCTCTTTGATTTCATATTTTCTCTTTGAAAGAAAACTTTTTGAAATTTCTTTGAGCTCGTCACGATTGTAATCGGGAAATTCGAGATTGAACTGAATTCTCGACTCAAAGCCCGGGTTCAATTTAAGCATATCTATCATCTCGTCCCTGTAGCCTGCAAGAATGACGCAGAATTGACCCCGATGAACCTCCATTTCTTTCAGCAAGACAGAGATAGCTTCTTCGCCGTAATTTGCCGCCGAGCCACTTTCGGCCGAGCCGGACAGTCTGTAGGCTTCGTCAATAAATAAAACGCCGTTCATTGCTTCATTTATTTTTGCTTCGGTCTTTGGCGCAGTTTCTCCGACGCATCTTCCGAGCAATCCGTGGGCGTCTGTTTCAACCAGCTTCGCCTCGCCGAGCACACCTGCATCATAAAGAATTCTCGATAAAATTCTTGCGACCTCGGTTTTTCCCATTCCGGGATTTCCGTAAAAGCACATATGCAAATTGAAGCCGTCGCTATCCTTGTTTCTTTTGGCATATGCTTTGATTTTTTTAATCATTCTTTTTACGCTTGCAAGTCCGATAAGTCGATCAAGCTCTTCTTCGCCTGTCAAAACCGAGCCTTCCTTTTTACCGTCGGAGGTCGGCAAATTCAGCTTCGCATCTTTGATATATTTATTGACATCGACAAAACCGATTTCATGGTCATCCGAGCCAATACAGCGCAAATTCTGGCACATGATTACCTGGTCGAGAATGTTTCTCAATTCCCTGGCGTTGGCAAAGTTCGGTTCTTTTCTCTTTATGTCCGTAATGTCAAGAATTCGGCTCAGTGCCTCATTTCCGATAGAATACTGTCTTTGTCCGAGCATTAAATTTGCAATGTCCTTCAGCTCATTTCTCGAGTAGTTGGGAAAATCAAGCATAAACTGTATTCTCGAATTAAAGCCCGGATTTGAAGAAAGCATTTTAAGCATTTCATTTTTGTATCCTGCGAGAATTACGCAGAATTTTCCGCGGTAATCCTCCATTGCCTTAACAAGTGTGTCCACAGCTTCCTTGCCGTAATCCGATTGAGATGCATCCGAATTTATCAAGGAATACGCCTCATCAATGAACAAAACTCCGCCCAAAGCACTTTCAATTACTCGACTTGCTTTTTCTGCGGTTGCGCCGTAATATTGGCTGACAAGTCCGTTGCGGTCAACCTCAATCATTCTGTTTGTCGGAAGAATTCCGTTCTCGTAAAGTATATCGGCAATATATCTTGCCACCTCGGTCTTGCCCGAGCCGGGATTACCCAAAAAGCACATATGAATATTCAAATCCCTGCTGTTTTTATTGGCAAGGGCATATGCCTTTATCTTCTTTATACTTTCTTTAATTTCACCCAGCCCGACAAGCTCATCAAGCTTCTTTTCACTTTCGCCTATGTTTATTAATTTTGTTCCGTCGGGAACAAGTATTCCGAATTCGTCGACAGCAATCAGCTTTTTGTAAATTTCAAACAATTCATCATCGGATTTATTTCCCGACCATGCCGAAGCATCGACAGCTTGATTGTATTCGTTATATCTTTCCGAAATTTTGTCGGAAATAATATTTAACAGTTCGTCCTCGGAAACCTTAACCGAGTTCAAATAATAATCGTAATTCTTTAAAAAAAGCGGCGACCGCATAATCAGCTCAATATCATGCCACAAGCATGTTAGCATTTCCTTCAGCTCTTTTGTTCCGTCGTCCATAATATCGACATAAAACTTTTTTGCAAGAACCGCTTCGGTCTTGGATATTGCGTCCTCAAGCTTATCCTTGAAATCAATATTTTTTTCTTTAAATTTAATTTTTGCAGGATAGTACTTGTGTGCATTTCCGTACAGATTATTTACCTTGATAAATTTTACGATTTTCTCTGCCAATTTTTCAATCAGACCAATCAATTCATTTGCAGAAAACCATAGGAATTTATTCTGACTTTCGGTATATAACAAAGTAACCTTTTCCCAATTGAATTTCGGAAATTCAACGGACTTATCGGGCGACAAAATTTTTTCGACTTTATAAAGCGTAGGCTCAAACGATGCTATTTTATTCTCTAATCTTTCAAAAGAAACAGGATAATCTTTTGAAAACTCAGAGGTAAAATGAAGCTTCAGCTGCTCTGTCGTTTCAAGCAAATTATTTTGAAAATCCTCGGTGCGATCTCTGCTTGAAACATATTTAAGTATTTTGTCATAATCTGGAAAGCGGTCATTATCCTTACCCTTCCCGTCAAAATCCAAATCCTCTCTTTTAACCTTCGTTACCTCAAGCGCCGAGATAAATCTCTTGATTTCTTCAATTATTTTATCTCTGCGCTCATACGGAAGTTCAAACATACGATATCCGCACTTTGGGCAGCTGCAAAGCTTTTCGCTCTCTTTTATCTCGCCACAGTTGATACACTTGTATTCAGCCATAATCAGTCAACTCCCAATGCTTTCTTTGCGGCATCCAACGGTGTGGAATAGAAAATTACAGAGATTGCATTTTTAAGCTCAGGCTTGAGCTTTGCATATTTCTCCATGCTCTCCGACGGAAGCATTATTCTTTTGGCTCCTGCATTTATGGCAGCAACAAAAATTTCGTCAAGCTCGGATGTGATCGGCATCATGCTGCCTGACATAACAACTCTGCCGCAGATAACCAATGACGGCATTACGGGTCGGTTTGCAAGCCCCGAGAAAAGGCCGACGACCTCGGCAACGGATATTTCGTCGCTGACTCCCCTGCTCTGCAAGTCATTGAAGTACAGGCTGTAATCAAAATTTTCATATGCACCGGAAATAATCTTCTTGTAGTTTTCTCCGAAGTAATTAAATGCCGCCGTTATACTGTCCTTAACGCTCTTAGGCGCACGGGCAAGACCTTCAACATTTTTAAAGCTGAACACACCCGTTCCGTCGATCAGCTTGTTTTCAAGTCTGTACACGCCGAGAATATTTGTAACTGAACGGCCGACGCCGTAAACATAACCGGGAGCTTCAATACCCTCAAAAACAAGCGTACCGTTTGCTGTTTCGGGAAGTGATACAACGAATTCTTCGCCCGTGTCAATGTCAATATATCCAAGATTAACATCACTGAATTCACCGGGAGTCATTTTTCTTAGCTGTTCCTTGACCCTGCGGCGACATTCTATTGCATATTCGAGAAGCTCACGGGTTTCTTCCTTTGTCATGCTTTCATCGGGATAAATCAGCTTTGACATGCCCGAAAAGGTTCTTCCGACAGCAATTGTATCTCGTGTGTTAAATTGATTGTTCAGCTCAAAATATTGGCTGAAAGAATTTGTAAAATCGTATTTTCTCATCGCATGACAAAATTCCGAGAAGCAATCCGAAATCAAGCCGTATCTTTTTGTAAACAGGCTTGATCTGAGCTTCGGAGTTTCCCAACCCGGCAGGTAAGCATGAATTCTGTCGAAGAACGCAGAATCGTTATTGAATGCCTCAGGGAAAGGCTCAAACAAATTTGTAGTTCTCATCATATCGGCAACGCTTCTGAATGTATTGCCCTCGAAGGCTATCGATGCATCGGAGCTTATCGAGTCCGCACCTCTTGCGAAGCTTCCGTTTGCCATATAGTTCTTCATGATCTGAACCATGTCGGCAGATGCCTGTGTAATGCCCGCAACCTCATCAAATGCAATGCAGTCCCAATTGCCGACAAGACCGACTCTGTGCGAAGCCATGTTATAGAACATGTTCGAGACAGTCGTTGTGCCGCTGCTCATAAGAATGGAATAAGGCGAAAGCTCGCTGTAAGCATGAGACTTGCCTGTTCCTCGTGGGCCGAGCTCAACAAGGTTATAATTTTTCTGAATGAACGGAACAAATCTAAGAAGATAGTGCAGCTTTTCTTTCTCAGTCAGCTCTTCGGGCTCATATCCCGCACTGCGAAGAAGCAGCGTCATCCACTCCTCCTTAGTGAAGTTTGAGCGTGCCTCTTTGATTTCATCAAGATCAAGATTCGGCATTTGGATAGGTTTAAGCGAAGCGATTTCAAAAGGCGAATCGTATTTCGATTTCTTTTTCTTTATCTTCTTCTTTTTCTTGTGATTGCCGAAAATATCTTCTTCAAACGCTTCCTGTTCATTCTCGTCCCTCTCACGGTCAAGACCGACATATTCGATCTTCAATATGCACCAAATTCCGCCGACAAGAAGTTTTTCGTTATGTATGACGAGATCAGACGATACCTCAAACGGATCCATTCTGAGGTTTGTAAAACGTGCAACATATTTATCCTCACGGTCATCGAATACGACCGTTATTTTATCAATAATCGTGTACTGGCCGTTCTCCTTTATCTTTGACTTAACATATTCGCTCTGATCGGGACGGACATAATTTTCGCTGAGAATTCTTTTTATTTTGCTCAGACCGATTTCTATTGCTTCCTCATCATCAGTGGCGCAATACATTCCTAAAAGATATTCCAAAACGTACGTCGGGACATTTGCTCCTTTTTTCATCAATGAGGTGAGATCTTTTCTGACTACCTTTCCCGGAAAATTCTCCAAGAATTTCATATCAAGCTCTGTCATTTTTATCCTCCTATAATCAGAAATCAAAATCATTTACAAATGCAATGTCAATTGTAAATTCAATCTTTTCGGCTACATTTCCGCTGTCTTTTTCTACAACGGTCAGGTAGTATGTATCGGTCTTTTTGAACTCAAAGCTTTTCAGCGTAAATCTTGTTCTGAAAAGACGCTCCGAGCCGTTGCTGCTCGTCTTGTCGGCAATAATCATCTTGCTGTCCGAAACCGGCTTGCCCATTGAATCCGCCATGAAAATTTCATATGTGTTCGGTGCGATTTTTCCGCCGACAGCCTTCGTCTGATAAAAGTCCAACGAAAAAATGCTGTTGGAAACCTTGCGGCTCTGGCTTATCAGTTGAAGCTCGGCCTTTTTGACATCAACAAAATTCTTTGATGTTGATCTCATATTTTTGAATTCAATAATCGGAACAACACATTCCAGCATTGAAACGCCGCCGTGAACATAGTTTTGTCCGCCGCCCGGTTTTTTTATTCTTATGTTTTCAAAAGGCGTCAGTCCAACGGCTTCACTCTCTAAGCTGCTCATTGAAACACTGAGCATACAATCTGCCGAACATTTGCCGTCGGCAATTATATATCTGCGGTCAAGCTCAAGTATATTGCCCGAAACGCTAAGCTTATCAAGCTTATCATATTCGTTCAGAGGCTTGTATGAGTAAATGAATCCGTGATCCGCCGTGATTAAAATATTTGAACCGCTCAGATCATTTACTATCAGTCGGACAAGATTTTTTATCTCCGAAATAGTCTGCTCGCACGATTCAAAAACCTGATCCTCGGTTATCGGCTTGTCACCTGCGGCGTCAATAACATTATGATAAATATAAACCGTTTCGGCACCGCTTACCTTTGAGCGGCGCTCTGCCTGTTTCATTTTAATAAACGAATTATACGTCAGGGCGACATTGCCGGAGTTTTCTTTTTTCAGAATTTTTTCTCTGTCGGCGGTTGAGTCCGTACGCTCGCCGTCGCATAAAACCTTCATGTCATCCGTTAAGCATAACTCTTTATGCGGCAGAAGTGCGGCCATGCCGAATTTTGTCGCCGACGGAAAAACAGATTGTACGGCGGAAATTTTCGCAGTGCCCTTGGTTTCCTTTATCAGCTTATCGACAAGCTCTGCGGCAACCTCATATCTCAGCGCATCGGAAATTATTACATATACCCTGCTTCCCGATGAGGAAATCGGCTTAACATGATCTCTGTAAAAATTCGATTGCTGCGGAATTCCGACAAGCTCGGAGCATGTGCTCAGCGGCTCCTTTAT
>CALBHM010000275.1 GCA_937892835.1 uncultured Ruminococcus sp.
ATTAAATTCGTTTGTAAGTGCAAGAATTATATCCATAAATTACCTCGTTTTAATTTGTCTGATGTCTGTGCCGTCAAAGCGGAGCAGGGTGTAGTTATTGAGAATTCTCGAAGCGATTCGTTCGCTATAGGTGTTCAGAAGCTGTTCTGGCGTAAGATTAGTGCTGATAATTGTCGGCTTGCCTTCAAGCTCTCGAGAATTAACGATGTTGTAAAGTGCGGAAACCGTAAATTGTGTTGTGAACTCCGTTCCAAGGTCATCGATTATCAGAAGGTCGCAGTCGAGTATATTTTCCTCGGTGTTGCCATCGGAACGTCCGAACTTCTCTTTTTCGAGCTTGTTAAAAAGATTCTGTGCGGAGGAATAGATAACTCCATAGCCGTCTTCAACCGCTTTACCTGCAATGGCAAGGGAAAGATGAGTTTTCCCGAGCCCTGTATGACCATAAAGCAGTAGACTTGAAGATTTTCGGCTGAATTCGGCAGCGTATGTTTTGCAAAAATCCAGCACACTTTCCATTCTGCGGCGAGGACTTGTGCCTACGCCGTCGGGATAGTAGTCAAGTTTGAAATTATCAAATCGACAGTTGTTAACAGGCAAATTTGAGCAAAGCTTTTCATATTCAAGCGATTTAAGAAGCTCCTTGAAACAATCGCACATGATTCCGTTGACGAAGCCTTTATCCTCACATTTTTTACAGCTGTAGCGAACGTCAAGCCAGTTCTCCGGGAAGCCTGCATTTTTGAGAAGCAGATTGCGTTGCGCCTGAGCGGAAAGATTGATTTCCGACAGCTTTCTTATGTATTCTTTGGCGTCGGCCGCACCCATGCCGAGAGCCTTGATTGTTGCCAAGCCTGCCGAGGACATCTTTTCCTCGGTCTCAAGAATTTCCGGAACAGCCGCAACGGCAATTCGATGGTGCTCCTCACGCTCGGCAAGAGCACGGCTTCTTCTCTCGGCCAGCTCCTGCTCGGCCTTTTTATATGTTTCCTTGCTGTATGCCATGTTCAGCTTCCTTTCTTGTATACCGGCAATGCATCGCCTCGGCGGTTAATTTCGTTAATATCAAATGACACGTTGGTCTGTGTAACAGGTGACTTCTTCCTGCGATATTCTTCTTTTTCTTTCTCAATATCGTCGGGAGTTTTGATTCCCTTGGAGTGCCAGTTCATCAGAATTTTGTTCATGTATGGGAAGCTTATCTTGCTTGAATGGTTTAGCATCTCCTCATATGCGAGATAAATCATTTCGACGTTAAATTTCAGCTCGACGGACCATGTTCTGAGATAAGCCGACTGTGATGAGGACGGGCGTGGATTTTGAATTCCCGCCATCTCGGCAAATTCTTTCCAAAGCTTGTTGCAGGAATTGAGAATTTTAATTTGTTCGTCCGCCTTTTCAATCGTGTCGATTTCCTTTTCGCCCCAGGTTTTGCCGACCTTTGAAATGTAGGAAAATCCGCTTTTGCCGACCGACTTGCAATAATCGACGAGCATATATATAACCTCGATCGGCAGACCGTAGTGGTCGTGCATCATCAAGAGAATGCTTCGGCTGTCATAGCCGAGGGTCTTACCGAGCATTTTTTCAATATCGGAGAACATTGCGAGAATTTCGGGATCCTCCTTGCATCTTGTCATTATCTGTTCACTTGACGGCTTCGATGCGGCGATTTCTTCAAGCTGCTTCGGCTGTTCCGTAACCTTTGGTTCTTCTGCTGTGATGGGAGCAGGGGCGACGGCGACATCTGTTCCAATAAGAACGCCCCAGCCGGCGATGACGGTCAGCGCATCCTCAACATCACCGACGCTGTAGCCGATTTCCTGCGATATTTTGGCAGCGTCAATCGGCTCGGATATGTGTCGGCATATCCAAAGCAGGGTCTTGAGCTGAGAGGCACTCGCCAATTTTATGTAGTTATCCACAACCTGAGTCGGCACAGCGAACATTGAACCGAGAACAGCGGAATTGAAAATATACGACATTATAAACTTCCTTTTGTCTTAATAATTGCATTCACCATAACATTATACACTTTTACGGCGAAAATTTAAACAGAAAAATTATATTTTACACGCCCTTTTCACAAATACAACCGCTTGTGCCGTTTGGCGGTATCAATCACAATTCGCTCGACAAAAACGCCAAAAAATGCTGAAAACGTGATGACTTGGGCGGAGCACGACCGAGCCGCAGCGAGACGGCGGACGGTGCAGCCGACTGAAGGTTGGTTCAGAATTTGCAGACTTCCACGGTGCTATGTGGCTCTCGCACTTCGCGATGAAGTTCAGTAAAGTGCATATTCCACAAAAAAATACAATTAATATTGTTTATTAACACTAAGACAAGTACCTTGCACTTTGACAAAAAATAATTTATAATACTATATGTAATGGTATAGTCAGCTTTTTCTGCGCAATTCGCATGTCTCAATCGTGCGACATTGTTTTTAATTTGTATAATAGGAGTGTTGCTTATGAAACGCAGGATTTTGTCCGTTGCCATAGCACTTATGATTTTGACTGTCTCGGTGATTCCGGGACTTTCGGCCTTGGCGGCGGGAACCGTTCCGAGCCTTTCCGGCGGAGTTTATCAAATCGGAACGGCCTCTGAGCTTATTTGGTTTGCCAACGCTGTAAACAGCGGCTCGCAATCCATAAAGGGTAAGCTGACTGCGGATATTCAGCTCAACACAACCGGCTCAACGGCTAACAAGTGGACGCCTATCGGTACGCAGGAAAGTCCTTTCTGCGGAACATTTGACGGAGACGGACATACTGTCAGCGGCGTTTATGTTGATTCGGGTATCGACTGCGCAGGCTTCTTCGGCAGCGTTGTCATGCCGAGCGAATATAACGAGGATTCGGATGTTCCCGAGAAGATGACATCGGAATTTGTTCTTCAACATACGCAGACAAGCATTAAGAATATCAAGATAACAAATGCTGAAATCCACGGCGGCTACAGCGTCGGCGGACTTGTCGGTTATGCCGAGAATCTCGGGATTTCAGACTGCTCATTTGACGGTAAAGTTTACGGTACAGGAAACAGCGTCGGCGGTGTTGTCGGCTGGTCATACTATTATACTGTTATCAATCAGTGCTATTCAACAGGCTCTGTAAGCGGCAGTCAGCGTGTCGGCGGTATCACTGGCTATGCTAACGGCAACTCGGTTATTGTAAAGAGCTACAGCGATATGGCTGTTTCAGGCAAAATGAATATAGGCGGCATTGGCGGTACTCTTTCGGGAGCATTTCTTGAGGGCTGCTTCTTCCTTGGCTCTGTTTCGGCGGAGGATACGGTCGGCGGACTTGTCGGTTATGCCCTGTTCTCAACAATTTGTGACGCTTATGCCATTGCTCCTGTTACAAGCACGGGCAAAGAGGTCGGCGGCGCAATAGGTTCGGTTTACGGCAGCGAATGCGAAAGCAGCTTCTACAGCTATGAGACCTCCGGCGTTGACGGTACGGCAGGTATCGGACGCACATTGGCAGATATGAAGCTTTCGGATTTTGTCAAGGAGCTGAACGGTAAAAAAGCATATTTCTGCTTTGACTATACGGAAATCAACAACGGATATCCCGTTCTTGCATGGATGCTTTCGCTTGATGTTTGGGCGGGTGACCGCTCTGTTCCACAGAAAAATTCAAGCGGTACATATCTTATTTCAAAGCCCTCGGAGCTTGCGTGGTTTGCGGCTCTGGTAAACGGACAGCTAAGCGGCATGGACGCAAACCCTAATGCCAATGCTACTGTTACGGATAATCTTCTTATGAATATAAATGTCAATGACGAGAGCTTCGGCGTAATCGAATGGACGCCTATCGGAATTGACGAGGCTCACGGATACAACGGCATCTTTAACGGCGGCGGATATAATATCGCAGGCCTTTATACGTCGTCAACCTCCGGAAATAACGGTAATAATATCGGCCTTTTCGGTTATGTTAATTCCGGTACTGTTACAAACACGGTTGTGCTTGACGGTAAAATCTCAGGCATTGAGAATGTCGGCGGTATTGCAGGCTATGTAAAGAGCGGCTCAGTCCTTAACTGCGCCGTTGACAGTGAAGTCAGCGGTGATAAGGCGGTCGGCGGAATTGTCGGCAACCTTGGCGGTTCGACGGCAAGCGTAACAACGTGCGGTATGCTCGGCAGTGTCGTCGGAACGAATTATTCGGATGATAAATCATTCCTCACAAATGTCGGTGGCGTTGTCGGTTTCAGCAATAAAGCAACTGTAAACAAATGCTTTAACTATGCGACTGTCAGCGCACCGAATGCGAGATTTGTCGGTGGAATCCTCGGCTATAACTCCGCAGGAACGCTCACAAACAGCTACAATACGGCCGCACAGATAAGCGGCAACGTTATGGTCGGCGGACTTGTCGGCTACAACAACAACGGCACAGTCAAAACCTGCTATACCTCAGGCAAGGTGACCGGTTCAAGTCAGGTTGGTGTCGCTTTCGGCAATACACTCGGCGCAAATGTTTCCGGTATAATATTTGACGGTACTTACAAGACAAACCTGTTAACAACGGGTGCGACGGAGAAAACCTCCGCACAGATGACAGGTTCATCATCTGTTTCAAATATCGGGTTCTCAAGCTCCGATTGGAGAGCAACTGCGGATGATACATATTTCTATTATTATCCTCAGCTCACTTCAATGTACAATATGTCCTCCGTCAAGGCGATAAAGGACGGTTCGGTCAGGAGTGTAAAGAGGGTTCAGGATAAATATGTTGCCAAGGTTCAGATCGACGGCCGCACGGACACATATTATGAAACACTTCCCGAAGCGATTAGCTATGCTTCAAACACAAGCTCAACGGTTCTTCCTACGGTTTATATTATTCGTGATACAGAGCTTAACTCGACCGTGAACATCACTTCAGAAATCGGAATTTTCTCTGAGGACGGAGCAACTCTTTCAAGAGCGGCTTCGCTCACTGCTCCGATGTTCAATGTTACGGGCAAGCTTACGTTAGGCTCAAAGGTTTACGGCGACGACAGCTCTGCAGATTTCTATATCGACGGCGGCAAGGTTGCGGCAACGGCTTCGGCAATCAAGGTCGCAGAGGATGCAACCTTAACAGTTCAGCCGGGCGTTGAATTCTATGATTTCAGAACGGCCGAGCAGTCGGCGGCGACAGTAATGGGCGCATTGATTTACAATCATGGCACAACCGAGATCGTCGGCGGTATTTTCAGCGGCAATATCGGCACCTCGGTCGGCGGCGTTATTTACAACCTTGAGGGTACTGTAAATATAAGCGGCGGTACATTCAAATCGAATGAAGCAACTCAGGGTGCGGTTCTTTATAATAACGGCGGACAGTCCGTTATAACAGGAGGCACATTTAACGGAAATATTGCAAAGCTCAAGGGCGGAGTTGTGGCTTCATACAGTGTTTATGCCACTACGACTGTAGGCGGAAAAGCTTCAATGACCGCTAACCAGGCGACCTACGGCGGAGCAATTTGCGCAATGAATTATTCAACGGTTGAAATCAGCGGCGGTACGCTATCTTCGAACCGTGCATATTCCTCCGGCGGTGCAATTCAGATTGAAACGGGCGCAGAGGTCAGAATCTCAGGCGGCGATATTTCAAGCAACACTTCGGATAAAGCACTCGGAAACGCAATCTACAATGGAGCAACGCTCTCTCTTGATGCGGCAGCTCAGATTGATTCATCAAATGATATTTATCTTGTCAGCGGCAAGACGGTTGACGTCAGCGGAAAGCTCACATGCTCGGGCTATGCAGCAACAATAACTCCGCAGACATATGCCGAAAAGACAAAGGTTCTCGGCGGCAGTGCAATGAGCACGAACTATATGAAGTTCGGCCTTTCCAACTCCAACTGGTACACCCTTGCAAACGGTACAATCACCAGCATGGAGACCACGACGGTTGCCAGAGTCAGTAAGGCAGGAGCTTTCTCGGTTGAATACACCGATTTGGCAGATGCTTTTGCCGCAGTCTCGGCAGGCGAAACGGCGATCATTACCCTTGTTGCAAACGCTACCGTGTCCTCAACGATTACGGTCAATGGTGATGTAACGCTACTTTGCGACGATACGGGATATAAGGCGATTCGTTCGGGTTCATTTTACGGAATAATGTTCGATGTCAAGAAAGACTCGATTCTCAGATTGGGCACTTCGGTTGCCGATAACGTTCAGCAGTCACAGGCAGACTATGAAGCGGGCACGGATTCTGACGGATTGATGATAATCGACGGCGGCAAGGAGCTGACAGGTGTTGTCGGTGCTGCAGCTGTAAATGTTCAGACGGGCGGCAGCCTTTATATGCATGAAAAGTCCGTTGTTCAGAATTGCAAGAACACCACGACCGGTGCAATCACCGTTTCCGGCACAATGTACATCTACGGCGGAACGATAAGGAATAACGAATGCAATTACGGCAGCGTTTATGTCAGGTCCGGCGGCAAGCTCTTCACCTACGGAGGCGTTATTGCCGATAACAAATCCGCAACGAACGGCGACGCTGTTTATTCGCTCGGCAGAGTGACGAGAGTTGTTCAGACCTATAATTATCTCTATGTTGAGAGGCTGTATGACGAGAACGGAAACGATATCGGCTCGGCAGACCCTGTTGCAGCCGGCTCGTCAAAGACCGATATCCTGATAAAGAACGGTGAAGCGGTTTACAGCTCGACAAATATTATTTATATTGATACAGCAGAGAACGATATATATATCACAAGTATGTCGCAGGTTCCCGAACAGACCGAGTTCAAGCGTTACGTCATGACCATCGACTGTGCAAAATATACTGTCGGCAACGTTATTGTTTCCGGCAAAGATACGATTGATAATTACATGTATTTCAATACATATGTTGATGGCTATTGTATACTTTACACAGGCAAGCTCGGCATAAACAAGCTCGTTGCAAAGAGCACCTCGGGTCTGATTATTGACAGAAAAAATAATCTTGTTTCAGGCTTCAATTTCAATAATCTTACCGTAAGCAAGGTCGTTTCGCTCTTTGAAAATGAGGTAGTTTATATCAGAGTTTATGACGCAAAGAATACGATGATCAAGAATACGAACAATGTAACGACAGGCTGTACCGTAAGGCTGATTGATGCCTCGGGCAACGTTATTGATTCGCTCACGGTTGTTATTCACGGCGACGTCAACGGCGACGGCTATATTGACGGAAGGGATTCGGTCATAACAAGAGCCATTGCGGGCGGAATGCTCAGCGGCGATAATGTAACAGCGGCACAGACTGCGGCGGCCGACGTCAACTTTGACGGAACGGTTACTTCGATTGATTCCGAACATCTTGACCTTGCAGGCCTCGGCTTACAGACGATAGCTCAAAAGGCACAGAAACACCGCCATATTTTTCTCTATCATTAATATAATGGTTGAAAATTCACCTAATAAGTTTTTGCGTTATTTGTATTGAATTTTAAAAATGACTGTAATATAATTATTTTCAACATATATATAGGAGAAATTTGATTTTGGCAAAGAATAAATATGAAATAGACATGGTCAACGGCACAATTATGCCCAAGCTGATTACTTTTGCAATTCCGCTCATGCTCTCGGGTATTTTACAGCTTCTTTTTAATGCCGTGGATATAATAGTTGTCGGCCGCTTCAGCGGAAGTCAGTCTCTGGCTGCTGTCGGCTCGACTTCTTCATTGATAAATATGCTCACGAATCTGTTCATCGGAATTTCCCTCGGTGCAAATGTCCTTGCCGCCCGGTTCTATGCCGCAGGCAAACATAAGGAAATGTCCGAGACCGTGCACACTTCGATTTTAACTGCACTCATCAGCGGAGTTTTAATGATTTTTGTGGGAATTTTCTTTTCCCGTCCGGCACTTGAACTGATGGACACTCCGTCGGATGTTATCGAGCTTGCAACGCTTTATATGCGCATTTATTTCGTCGGAATGCCGTTCTTTATGCTCTATAATTACGGCGCAGCGATTCTGCGAGCTGTCGGTGACACAAAGCGTCCGTTGATTTTCTTGGTTGTTTCGGGCGTTACAAATGCGTGTCTCAATCTTTTACTCGTAATTGTATTCAAAATGGACGTTGCAGGTGTTGCAATCGCAACGGTGATTTCGCAGATGATATCCTGTGTTCTCGTTCTCATCTGTCTTTACAAAACCGACGCCGTTTATCAGCTCAGATTCAAAAAGCTCAGGATAAAATGGGAATACCTCGGTCAGATTTTCAGAATCGGCATCCCGGCAGGCATTCAGAGCACACTGATTAGCTTCTCAAATGTGCTTTTGCAGTCGTCTGTCAATTCATTCGGCTCAATCGCAATGGCAGGTTATACTGCTGCAAACAATGTTCTCAGCTTCCTTTATATGGGTGCAAACTCAATCACTCAGGCGTGCATGAGCTTCACCAGTCAGAACTACGGCGCACGCAAGCCGAAGCGAATGGACAAAGTTCTTATTGACGGTTTGATTTTGCAGGTTGTGATTTGCCTTACGCTCGGCGTGCTGGCCTATGTTTTCGGCAATCAGGTTTCGAGTATATACACCGATGACCCGAATGTTATCAAATGCTCGGTAGAGATTTTGGCTCTGACAACCGTTCCGTATTTCCTCTGCGGATTTATGGATACCTTCCCCGGCGTTCTGAGGGGAATGGGTCGTTCAACCGTTCCGATGATTCTTTGCTTGCTCGGTACGGTCGGTGTGAGAATTTTGTGGATTTACTGCTTCTTCCCGCATAACAGAACGCTCGGCTATCTGTTCATTTCCTATCCTGTTTCATGGATAGCAACAATAGTTATGCAGCTTATTTATTATATTTTCATCAGAAAAGAGGTTCACAAGGAGCTGAATACATCAAACGAGTACACGCTCGTTTAATGGTTGACAGGATTATTTTGACATGATATAATATCGCCACTGCCACCGGGTAGAGACGCAAATCGGCGTCCGTTGACACATCATTAGGTCTTTGAAGATGTGTCTGCGGACGTTTTTTTATTTTTAGGAGGAGAGCTTATGGCAAAGAAAAAGTATTTTACAACAGGGGAATTGCTTCTTTGGGGAATATCATCTCTGACAATTATCGTTTCTTTTTTGATTTTCGACCGTGAAAGCTGGTTGACGCTCGCCGCCTCGCTGATAGGCGTTACGTCGCTGATTTTCAACGCAAAGGGCAACCCGCTCGGACCGCTTCTGATAATCATTTTCAGCGTGTTCTACGGTTATATTTCGTACACGTTCAGATACTTCGGCGAAATGATAACCTATCTCGGAATGTCCGCACCCATGGCGGTTTTTGCGCTGATTTCATGGCTGAGAAATCCGTACAAGGGAAACAAGGCACAGGTGGCCGTAAAGGATCTCGGCAAGAAAGAAGCCGTATTCATGTTTATACTTTCTGCGGCCGTCACATTTGGATTTTATTTTATACTTGACGCCCTGAACACAGCGAATATGATACCGAGCACAATTTCGGTCACAACAAGCTTTTTGGCCGTTTATCTTACCTTCCGCCGCAGTGAATACTATGCGCTCG
>CALBHM010000276.1 GCA_937892835.1 uncultured Ruminococcus sp.
AACAGTTACTATTTTGTTGTTACAGGACCTCCGAAATCGGAAGTCCTGCAAAGTGGCGGAGAGAGTGGGATTCGAACCCACGGTATGTTGCCATACGACGGTTTTCAAGACCGTTCCGTTATAACCACTTCGGTATCTCTCCTAATGCTCGGATATTTTATCATAAATTGACGTCAATGTCAATATAAAAATCAAAATTAGTATAGACTTTTTTCTTTCTATAATATATAATTTATCAGTAAATAATAAAAACGAGGGATTTTTGATGCTTACGGTTGAGAAAAAAAGAATTGCGGCCTATGTTATCGAGCTGGTAGCGTCGGTAGTTAACGGTGCTGCTCCGCCGGAGAACAATAATGCGGATTGGCAGGAAATCATTGACTTTGCTCAGAAGCAGAGTGTGTTGAATCTTATAGCCTATGCCGCCGATTCGCTTAAAAACAAGCCCGATGAGCACACGATGAGATTCCTCGACGAATTCCGTATGCAAAAGATGATCGTTGAGGCTCAGCAGGAGCTTGCAGCCGGTGACGCTTGCAAAAAGCTCGACGAAATGGGCATTCGCCACATGCTTCTCAAGGGCTCGGTGATGAAAAATTTCTATCCCTCTCCCGATATGCGAACAATGGGCGATATTGATATTCTCGTCGAAGCCGCTTGCTGTGATGATGTCATTAAGGCTTTCGTTGCCGACGGTTTTAAATTCGTCGGTGAGGGCGACCTTCACTCGAATGTAAAAAAAGGCAATGCATATATCGAGTTTCATCGCTCAATGGTGGATAGCTGTCATGAGACGCTCTCGGCATACTACGGCGACGGTTTCCGCCTGCCGCATAAGTGTGAGGACAATGAGTACGAATATAAGCTTACGGACGAGGACTTTTACGTTTTTCTTGTTGCTCATATCGCAAAGCATTATCGCTACGGCGGAACGGGAATTCGCTCGTTGCTTGATTTGTATGTTTACGAAAAGGCTCTTCCATCGCTCGATTTTGACTATATAAACGGCGAGCTTGAAAAAATCGGACTGCTTGTTTTCTGCAACAAAATCAGAAAAATTACATACGATTGGTATTCCGGCGAATTCGACGGAGAGTTTGATATAATGTCGGAATATATAGTTTCCGGCGGCGTTTACGGCATTGAGGGAACATCAATGCAAAACAGTTTTATTTTAGATAATATTGATGAAGATATTCATTCAAAAAAAATAAAAAGTATTTTCGAAATAATTTTTCTCAATTATGATGAAATGAAAATCCGTTATCCGGTTTTGGAGAACAAAAAATTTCTTTTGCCCTTGTTTTGGATTGTCAGATTTTTTGACACCTTGATACATAATCCCAACAATGCAAAGGGAAGATTTAATGACTCAAAAAAGATAATGGATATTGACGACAACATGGTGGAAATTCAAAAAGTTTCAGGAATAAAAAAGCTGTAATTTAAAGAGGTAGTTTATTTTGGTAGGTCTCGGCACAATCATAAATTCGGCGGCGATAGTCGTCGGCGGAGTTTTCGGTCATTTATTCGGCAAAATTCTCAACGAAAGAATTCAGGATTCACTGCAAAAGGCAAGCGGTGTATGTGTACTTTTTATCGGTATCGCAGGTGCCATGGAGGGCATGCTAAAGCTCTCCGGTTCATCGCTTTCGGCAGGGCGTTCAATGTTTATTGTTGCCAGCATTGCTCTCGGAGCTTTGGTAGGCGAGATTCTTAATATTGAGCACGGTTTTGAACGCTTCGGCGAATGGCTCAAAATAAAGACGGGAAATGCAAAAGATAAAAGTTTCGTTGAGGGCTTTGTAACCGCTTCACTGACGGTTTGTATAGGTGCAATGGCGGTCGTAGGGTCAATTAAAGACGGAATTTCGGGTGATTATTCCATACTTGTTACCAAAGCGATACTTGACCTGATCATCATTATGGTGATGACTTGTTCCCTCGGAAAGGGCTGCGCATTCTCGGCAATACCTGTTGCTGTTTTTCAAGGATCAATAACCGCACTCGCAAGGCTTATTAAGCCGCTGATGACTGACAGCGCATTGGCGAATCTCTCACTTGTTGGTTCCATCCTGATTTTTTGTGTCGGAGTTAATCTTGTCTGGGAGAAGAAGATCAAGGTTGCAAACCTGCTTCCGTCGCTCATATTTGCCGTTGCAATAGCATTTCTCCCATTTGATTTATAATATACATAACAGATTACACCTCTCGTTTGTTGAATAAACGGGAGGTGCTTTTTAATATGAAAACAATATGAGATTTATAGAAAATATTTATTAGTCAATGCATTTTTGCCATAAAGCTATATATTTTTATTAAAAAAATGCAAATAGTATTGATTTTTATGGCGAAATCAGTTATAAATAATATAAGGGAGAAAATATTTTGCCCTAAATAAAAAACAGAAGGAGAATTTACATGAAAAAATTACTCAGCATTTTGCTTGCGGTTGTTATGATGTTTTCAATCTCAATAATCGCATTTGCGGCAGACAGCACGTCAATCGAGATTGACAAGGAGTACACGGTTACTCTTGAAAACAGCACAAAGGAATACACATTTGTTGCACCCGAGGATGGCGCATATCTTATCAGTGCTTCAATTCTTTATAAAAAAGACAGCCTTGGAACGGCAACTGTTACGGTTGACAAAGAAGGGGAGACACTTTCGTACATTAATTTGTTCTATTGGGACAATACGGAAATGGACATTCTTCTCGATTTCCGCTGCCTGGAGGACGAGGATGTCTTTATGGCGACAAAGGGCAGTAAACTGACGGTTACAGCCGAAGCGGGTATGCCGGAGTATGAGCCGGATGATGTGAGATTTCCTGAAGCAACATTTACATTTAAGATTACAAGTGCGAATAACCTGCGTGAAATTAAAATCGGCGAATCCTACACGGTAAAAGGTGAAGAGTATTTTATTTTTAAACCGGCAGAGGACGGAGTTATTGATATCTGGTCACATCAGTGCCCGAGCATTTCGGTTATGGATATAGACGGAAATGCTTATTATGGAGAGCTGGATTCACTCACGGGCTTCCCGGCAGATGTTGCTTTTGAGTATGAGGCAGGCAAAATTTACGGAATTTATGTAGACAGCGGTTATGATGAAGAGAACAATCCGGTTGATTCAGTGTTCCACGTTGCTGACGCAACAACAATTCAACCTGATGTAATCGAGATTGACGACATCACGGTTATATGGGGTCAGGACGAACTTATTCTGGCAGACATTTATCCCATTGGTTCAAGATATAACTGCGGCGAGCTTGAGTGCTCAATCGAGAACGAAAAAATCGCAACCGTAGAATACGATTCCGATTTGGAAACATATGTAATTCACGGCAGACGCCCGGGCAAAACAACCCTTACCATAACTGAGCCGAATTATGGTGTTACACAAATTGTTGAGGTTGAGGTTATCACAAGAACAACAAACTTCTTCAGAACAGTTTATGCATTTATCAGTGGTATATTTAGCTTGATCTTTGGAAGATAATTTTCATTTATTTAAAAATATTAGAGAATAAATAATTTCAAAAGCCGTTGTTTGTATCTACAGGGACAAACAACGGCTTTTAGGTTGGAGAAAGAAGTTGAGTGTAACGATGAAAACGATAGTAAAAACAATTGATATAAGCATGAGTCGTATACTATCGAATTAAATACCGAAAAAGAGGTACTGAAAATATCTCCGGCTATACCGGTACAGGTGAAAGCAAAACACGGTGTCATGTTGCTGATTATAAATAAGGTTAATGTGTAAGATACCGAGATCAATTTTAGATAGTTTCACAATTAGATTCCTATGCGGAAAACGACTTTACAGGGATGATCAATATACAACCATAGAAAAAGAGCCGTAAGCACAAATCAGTGCCTACGGCTTCTATGCTTGTTTATCAGAACAGACCTGTAATTTTTCCGTTTTCGTCAACGTCGATTCTTTCGGCTGCCGGAGATTTCGGGAGACCGGGCATGGTAAGAATGTCGCCTGTCAGGACAACAACAAAGCCTGCACCTGCCGATATTTTAACGTTTTTGACCGTTACGGTGAAATGCTCGGGTGCGCCGAGCTTGGTCGGGTCGTCGGAGAAACTGTACTGCGTTTTTGCAATGCAAACGGGGCACTTGCCGAATCCGAGAGCTTCGAGCTGTGCAATTTGCTTCTTTGCATTCGGCATTATGCTTATACCGTCACCGCCGTAAACCTTCTTAACAATCGCTTCAATTTTTTCGGCAATCGTCATGTCGGTGTCGTATGAAAAAGTGAAGTCTCCTTTTTCCTCTTCGCAGAGACGAACAACCTCTTTTGCAAGAGCTTCTCCGCCCTTGCCGCCCTCAGCCCATACGGTTGAAAGCACAGTGTTTACGCCAAGCTCTTTGCATTTTTTGATAATGAAATCAATTTCGGCGTCCGTATCGGTCGGGAAGCGATTTACGGCAACAACGCATGGAAGCTTATAAACGTTCTTGATGTTTGAAACGTGGCGAAGAAGATTCGGAATGCCCTTTTCGAGTGCGCCGAGATCCTCGGTATCAAGCTGCTTTTTGTCAAGTCCGCCATGCATTTTGAGTGCACGAACCGTTGCGACAATAACAACTGCGTCAGGGGTAAGACCGGCCATTCTGCACTTTATATCGAGAAATTTCTCCGCACCGAGATCGGCGCCGAAGCCTGCCTCGGTGACGGCGTAATCACCCATTTTGAGGGCCATTTTTGTTGCCATAACGGAGTTGCATCCGTGTGCGATGTTGGCAAACGGGCCTCCGTGAACAAATGCAGGTGTGCCCTCAAGTGTCTGAACAAGGTTCGGCTTTATTGCATCTTTGAGAAGTGCAGTCATTGCACCCTGAGCCTTGAGCTGACCGCAGGTAACGGGCTTGTCATCATATGTATAACCGACAATAATTTTTGAAAGTCTGTCTTTGAGGTCGGAAATCGAGGTCGAAAGGCAAAGAACGGCCATAATCTCGGAAGCAACGGTAATATCAAATCCGTCCTCACGGGGAACACCGTTTGCCTTGCCGCCCATGCCGTCAACAATGAAACGAAGCTGACGGTCATTCATGTCAACACAACGCTTCCATGTGATTTTGCGAACGTCGATTCCGAGGGCGTTACCCTGTTGAATATGGTTATCGAGCATTGCGGCAAGAAGATTGTTTGCTGCACCGATAGCGTGGAAATCGCCTGTGAAGTGGAGATTGATATCTTCCATCGGAACGACCTGGGCATATCCGCCGCCTGCTGCGCCGCCCTTGATTCCGAAAACAGGACCGAGCGACGGCTCACGGAGAGCAACAACGGCATCTTTGCCGATTCTTCTCAAGCCGTCGGCAAGGCCGATGGTCGTGGTGGTTTTACCCTCACCTGCCGGAGTGGGTGTGATAGCGGTTACAAGAACGAGCTTGCCGTCCTTTCGGTCGGTTTCGCTGAGCAGGGAGAGATCAATTTTTGCCTTGTGATTACCGTATTGCTCAATGTATTTTTCATCAACATGAGCCGTTGCGGCAATGTCCCTGATGTGCTTCATCTTGCAGCCTTGTGCAATTTCAATGTCGGTCAGATAAGCCATAGTGTTGGTACCCCTTTTCTGAAGTGATTTATATAAATGATACAGGTTCTAATGATTTGTGTCAAGAGAGTGTGCCGTTTTAATATGAAAAGTTTTGAAATGTTTTACCTCCCCTTTGTGAAAAGGAGAGGTAGAATGATTCAATTATTTCTCCTCCTGCTTCTTCAATGCTGCCTCGATAAAGCCCTTGAAGAGAGGGTGAGCCTTGTTGGGTCTGGATTTGAACTCGGGATGATACTGAACGCCGACATAGAATGGGCGATCGGAAAGCTCAACGGTTTCAACGAGTCTGCCGTCGGGGGATTTGCCGGAAAGGACAAGTCCGTTTTCTGTGAGAACGTCACGATAATCGTTGTTGAACTCATAACGATGACGATGTCTTTCGGAAATCTCATTTGAGCCGTAGCAACGCTCCATGGTTGTGCCCTCGGCAATTACGCAGGGATATGCGCCGAGACGGAGTGTGCCGCCCTTGTCGATGTTTTCACTCTGACCGGGCATGAAGTCAATGACCTTATTCTTGCAAATCTCATCGAATTCGCCCGAGTGTGCGTCAGCAATACCGCAGACGTGTCTTGCGTATTCGATAACGGCAATTTGCATGCCGAGACAAATTCCGAAATACGGAATGTTATTCTCTCTTGCATACTTAGCGGCAAGAATCATGCCCTCGATTCCTCTGCCGCCGAATCCGCCGGGAACGATGATTCCGTCAAGGTCCTTGAGCATATCTTCGTATGTCTCTTTTGTAAGTTGCTCTGAGTCGATCCAGTTGATGTCAATGTCGGTTTCAAGCGTATAGCCTGCGTGACGCATTGCTTCGGCAACAGAGAGATAAGCGTCATGAAGCTGAACATACTTGCCTACAAGTCCGATATGTACGGTATGCTTGCGATTCTTGATTCTGTCTACAAGGTTTGTCCACTCTGTCAGGTCGGGCGCAGGAGCGTCGATATTAAGCTCACGGCAAACAACGGAGGAGAAGTTTGCTTTTTCAAGCATGAGCGGTGCTTCATAAAGATACGGGATAGTGATATTTTCGATTACGCAGTCCGGCTTAACGTTGCAGAACATTGAAATCTTCTTGAAGATGGAATCCTCAAGAGGCTCGTCGCAGCGAAGAACAATTATGTCGGGACGAATTCCCATTCCCTGAAGCTCTTTAACGGAGTGCTGGGTGGGCTTTGATTTATGCTCGTCCGAGCCACGGAGGAACGGAACGAGTGTAACATGAATGAAGAGGCTGTTCTCTTTGCCGACTTCGAGTGAAATCTGTCTTACGGCTTCAAGGAACGGCTGGCTTTCAATATCGCCGATAGTACCGCCGATTTCGGTTATAACAACGTCGGCGTCTGTCTTTTTACCTACACGGTAAACAAAATCCTTAATTTCATTTGTGATGTGAGGAATAACCTGAACCGTTGAACCGAGGTATTCGCCACGGCGCTCTTTGTTAAGAACGTTCCAGTAAACCTTACCTGTTGTGAGATTTGAGTATTTGTTAAGATTTTCGTCAATAAATCTTTCATAGTGGCCGAGGTCAAGGTCGGTTTCAGCACCGTCCTCCGTGACGTAAACCTCGCCGTGCTGATACGGGCTCATTGTGCCCGGGTCAACGTTTATGTACGGGTCGAGTTTCTGTGCGGCAACCTTGAGTCCTCTCGCTTTGAGAAGTCGTCCGAGCGAAGCCGCCGTGATTCCCTTGCCAAGGCCGGAAACAACGCCGCCTGTTACAAAGATGTATTTTGTCATAATTGTCCCTCCGTTTATTTATAAGTCAAAATTATATTTTCCGCTATTTTTCGTTTGGTAACGCATCTGTCCATTGCTTGCTTTTCAATGTATCTGTGCGCTTCCGATTCGGTCATTTTAAACTGTTCTATCAAAAGGCATTTTGCCCTGTTTACTATTCTTATTTCTTCGATTTTTTCTTCGACCGAGGCATTTTTCTTTTCCATTATTCTCAGTCGTTCTCTGGTCGAGCAGAGCATCTGAACGGACTGCATTATCATCGACGGCGAGGTTGGTTTTGATATTGTCAGAACGCCGTATGACATGACCTTTGAGGTTATGTCGGAATAATGCTCCGCCTTGACAAAAAGCAGAACTCCCGCACTGCTCTTTTGGCAAATATCCAGCGCAAGCTTCGTTCCGAATTCATCGCGAAGCGGTGAATTTATGATAACAATATCAAATTCACGTTCAAGAAGTTTCCGTCTTGCCTGTGCAACGTCGGATGCCGTTTCAATCGGGTTAAACATTTTTTCGGGGAGCATATCGAGCATAGGTCGGACGAATTTATCCGACGATGAAACTATCAGAACTTTGTAAGTGTTTTGTGCAAAATCCATTCGGCTCCCCTCCTTTTGTTTATTTTAAGCTCTTTACTTGCAATAATTATCTATAATTGATTCAGGCAGATGCTCCTTCACAAATTCACTTTCTCTTGCGGCCTTGCCTGCGCTGAAAATATCGCTCGGCAGGGTTTTGAATTTCTTTGTAACTTCCTCAGGCGCACTGAAAAGGTTAATGTCCGCCATCTCGGGAAGCTCTGATTTATTTTTGATACCGTCAAGTCCCGCATAAATCAGCAGGGCAAAGGCAAGATATGGGTTGCACATCGGGTCAGGTGAACGAAGCTCGGCTCTTTTGTATTCGCCGTCTGCTGCGGGAATACGGACAAGCTGCGAACGGTTTTCGCTCGACCATGAAATATATCTCGGCGCTTTATTGCTGCCGAAACGCTTGTATGAATCCGACGTTGTGTTGAGAAACGCAGTTATTTCGCAAATATGATTAAGGATTCCTGCGATAACGTAAGGCATGATTTCTGAACCGTCCTCGGATTTTGCCGAGAAATTAATGTGCATACCGTTGCCGGGCATGGATTCAAGCGGCTTCGGTGAAAAGTCTGCTTTAAGTCCGTTCCTTGCAGCGATTGTATTGACTACCGCTTTAAAGGTAATCGCATTGTCTGCAGCTGTGAGCGGTTCGGAATATCTGAAGTCTATTTCGTTCTGACCCGGGCCTTCTTCATGGTGTGAGCTTTCGGGTCTGATACCCATTCTTTCAAGGGTAAGGCAAACCTCACGGCGAACGTTTTCTCCCTTGTCGTCGGGGGCAATATCCATGTATCCGGCGTTGTCATAGGGGATTTTTGTCGGTTTTCCGTCCTCGTCGCAGGTGAAAAGATAAAACTCCATTTCGGGGCCGAAAGCAAAGCTTACGCCCTCTTTTTTTGCATCGGAAATCGCTTTCTTGAGTATCGCTCTTGTGTCCGAACCGAACGGTGTGCCGTCAAGACGAGTGATTGAGCAGAACATTCTGACAACTCGGCCGTGATCGGGTCTCCATGGGAGAACGGCAATCGTTGACGGATCGGGATGGAGAAGCAGATCGGAATGAACGTCACAGCCGAAGCCTGATATTGCCGAAGCATCTATTGCTATTCCGTATCGGAACGCTCTTTCAAGCTCGTCGGGCATGACGGAAATGTTCTTCTGTTTGCCGTAGATATCCGTGAATGCAAGACGAATGAACTTGACGTCCTCTTCTTCGATATATTGCATTATTTCATCGGGTGAATATTTCATAACAGTTACCTACCTTTTCAGTTTGCAACGTACATCTGTTTATATGGCTTCTTGCTGTCAGGAGTAATTACAGTGAATTGTTCCTCCGTCAGCTCGTTTATATCTAAATTAAAGTAATCGCAGTAATTCTTAAGAAATGGCATAATTTCTGCCATGTCGCCGTCGGTTGCGGTCCTGAGGGTTACCTGCTTCGGGAATTTGATTCCGTCAACCGAGCCACGCAGAACCATTTTTCCGCCGTGCATTCCCGTGCAGGGGAAGTTGCCGACTGTCGGCTTGCCGTCGGTATTTCTGCCGAGGACTATTATCAATCCGCCGGCCTGATACTCGCCGAGAAAGCTTCCTGTTCTGCCGCCGATAACGATAATCGGCTTTTTGTCACGGTAT
>CALBHM010000277.1 GCA_937892835.1 uncultured Ruminococcus sp.
TCATGGTTATGATATTGTCCTGAAGATACTTTGAAAAATTTGAATTGTGCGTATATTTGCCGAGCTGATCCCTGACCTTGGACTCCTGCGCACGAATTTTTCTTCTGATATCGGCAAGGGTCGGTGAAGCGTTATCCGCAATCTCCTCCTCGGAGATAATTGCCGTAGTTATCGAGTCCTCCAGGAATCTGTTCGGCATGAGTGCATTGAAATACACGTCAAGCACGGTTGCAACTCCCTCGTTGGTGCTTCTCCATTGTGAAATCGTTCTTATTACATGGAGCACGGACGCAACGTTGAGAAGCTCTTTAAGACTGAGCGTACTGCCTGCGTCGGCACGGTAGAGAGCGTTATTAACATTTATAAGGCCGCCGAATGCAGGACCGCCGAAGCGTGCAAGGAGCATGTGTGCGTCCCTTGTCTGATTCATAAGTGCCTGCGCCGACGCAAGGTCGGTCTGCGGTTCAAGGCTCAGAGCAGCAAGCCGGGCATCCTCGCATGAGGTATGCTGAGCCAGTAGCTCAAGCACCTTATCCAGCTCAAGTGCCGGATACTGTCGGTTCATTTTGCTCATCCTTTCATAAGGCAACATCTCAATTATACGATGTTGCTATAACTTTATAAAAATCCAGTGTTTTAAACTTTTTCGATGTCTGCGTCAGCAGAAATCTTTCCGTCACCTCGCTGAGCATCTTCATGCTCTCCTCACCGAGGGTGAACGAAAACAGCTTTTCGTCCTCGCTGTAGCAAATGTGTCTCATTGCACGAAGCACTCCCGACGGGAGCATTATTCCCGAGTGCTTATGTCTGCATTTTTCGCAGAAGATGAGGCCCTCAACGGGGCTGAAAAGAAAATCGCCGTCGTATTCCTCGCCGCAGTCGCCGCAAACAACGAGGTCGGGCATATAACCCGAAAGGCAAAGTAGCCTCAGCTCAACAACGGCCTTGAGCTGAGCCTGCGGTCTTTTTTTGTTCATCAGCATATGTAGAGCGTTGAGGATTAACCGCAGATATTCGTCGGCGTCGTCCTCAACGGGAGCAAGCTCCCCTGCCAGCTCGCAGAAATACTGAGCCAGCGCAAGAGCTTCAATGTCGTTTCTTAAATCAAAAAATATCTCCTTGGGCTGAGCCTCATCGACCGAATAAGCATCTCTGCCCCTGTAGATAGAATAGCTTCCGTAGGCAAAAAGCTGCGTTGCACTCTGCGACCTGCTTTTTATCCTCTTCGCTCCTCTTACAAAGGCTCTGATAACGCCGTGGTCACGGGTGAGCAAAGTTACAAGGCGGTCATCCTCGCCCGTCTGCTGCTCCCTGATTATCAGTCCGTCCGTCCGAAACTTCATCCTTCTTCTCCTGTGTTGAAATATGCTTGTATTGAAGATAGTCGCAAATCTTTCCGCTTGAAGCGAATTTATCCCATGCGGCAAGATCCTTAAAACTGTTATTCATATAAAATCCCTCCAAATAAAATTATTTGCAGGGATCAGATGTTTATTTATTTTTCACGGCGGTAAAAATATCCACCGTCATTTTGATGCCTGTTTTTATCAGTCAAGTCCGAAGTTGTGAATCAAGCCCTCTCTGTTGCGCCAGCCCTCTTTGACCTTGACCCAGCAGCGCAGGTTGATATGACACTGGAAGAATTTTTCCATGTCCTCCCTCGCTCTTGTGGAAATTCGCTTGAGCATTGCTCCGTTCTTGCCGATTATGATTCCCTTGTGGCTGTCCTTTTCACAATAGATAACAGCCTCGATATCCATGATATCCGAATCGTCACGCTCACGCATTTTTTCGATGCTGACCGCTACGCCGTGTGGTATCTCTCTGTCAAGGTTTCTCAAAAGCTTTTCACGGATAATCTCCGCCGCAATAACACGCTCCGGCTGATCCGTCAATGTGTCCTCGGGGAAGAAGAAAACACTTTCCTCGGCAAGCTTTTTCATTTCGCCGAGAAGCTCGTCCATATTGATTCCCCTGAGAGCCGAAACAGGAACGACCGCTTCAAAGTCATAGGTCTTTGATAATTCAAGAATTCTTGCCATTAAAACTTCCTTGTCGGGAAGCGTGTCAACCTTGTTTATCGCAAGAATAACCGGCATTTTCAGCTTCTTGAATTTTTCAATAAGCTCCAGCTCGGCCGGCCTCAGCTCTCCCTCGGGTTCAACGACGAAAAGGCAGGCATCAACGCCGGAAACGCTGTCCGAAACAGCCTGAACCATCTTTTCGCCGAGCTTTGTCCTCGGTCTGTGGAAGCCGGGAGTATCGGTAAAAACAAGCTGAGTGTCACCCTCTGTCAGAACGCCCATGATCTTGGTTCTCGTGGTCTGCGGCTTGTCCGAAACAATGGCAATCTTCTGACCGAGCAGACGGTTAAGAATCGACGATTTGCCGACATTCGGGCAGCCGACAATGGCAATAAATGCGGTTTTTGTCATCAGTTATCCTCCGAATAGTAGCTGTCGTTTCTCTTAAGTCCGAGCTGAGTGAGAACTGCCTCTTCCTTTTCACGCATACGAACTCTTTCAAGTCCCTCGGCCTCATGATCGTAGCCGAGAAGATGAAGCATGGAATGTACAGTGAGGAAAGCAATTTCACGCTGAAGCGAATGGCCGTAAAGGTCTGCCTGCATAACGGCATGCTGCATGGAAATCACGATGTCGCCGAGAATCTTTGCACCGGTGTCATGGTTAATGTCGTAAACGCCGTTCTCGCCGAGCGGGAAAGAGAGCACGTCAGTGCTTCTGTCAACGTGTCTGTACTCACGGTTAAGCTCATGAATGATCTCGTCGTCGACGAAGCGAACGCTTATCTCCGCCGAGCCTTCAAAATTCTCGTTGACAAGCACCGCATTGCAGCAGCGGCGAATCAACATTCTTACACCTGTCGGTATCTTAACTTCCTTCTGATCGTTTGTGATAATAACCTTAATCTTATCGCTCATCGTCTTTTCTTTGCCTCCTCATACTTTTCGTACGCCTTGATGATGTCCTGCACCAGCTTATGACGTACAACATCCTTCTCTGAAAATCTTACTGTTTTTATATCCTCAACATTTTTGAGTATCTTGGTTATCTCGACCAATCCCGAACGCTTACCGTCCGGCAGGTCAATCTGCGTTATGTCACCCGTGACGACCATTTTCGAGTTGAAGCCGAGACGTGTCAGGAACATTTTCATCTGTTCCGTTGTCGTGTTCTGCGCCTCATCAAGAATAATAAAGCTGTCGTCAAGAGTACGTCCTCTCATATATGCAAGCGGTGCAACCTCGATATTGCCCCTCTCCTGATATCTTTGGAAATTCTCGGCTCCGAGCATATCAAAAAGCGCATCGTAAAGCGGTCTTAAATAAGGATCAACCTTTTGCTGCAAGTCGCCCGGGAGGAAGCCTAACTTTTCGCCGGCTTCGACCGCAGGACGTGTCAGAATAATTCTGTTGACCTCCTTGGCTCTGAATGCGCTGACCGCCATTGCGACAGCAAGATAGGTTTTACCGGTTCCGGCAGGACCGACGCCGATGACTATTGTATTGTCACGAATAGCCTGAACGTATTTCTCCTGACCGAGAGTTTTCGGCTTGACGGGTCTGCCCTTCGTCGTCATACAGATACAGTCGCCGTTCATGCTTTTCAGCTGATCCTCGCCGCCCTCGTCAACGAGAGAGGTAACATATCTGACATTCTGCTCATTGAGCTGTTCGCCCTTATTGATTAAATCGAGCAAGCCGTTCACGGCTCTGACAGCAAGCGAAACGTTCTCCGCCTCACCGCTAATCTTCATTTCCGCACCACGGCACACAACCGAGACGGAATATTTCTTTTCTATGTACTTAATGTTTTCGTCGAAGCTGCCGAAAAGACTGACAGCCTGTTCCATTCTTTCAAAATTTATTATCTGCTCAAACAACCGCTTACCTCCGCCTTTCGGCTAATATTTTATTAAAAGTAAATAAAAATTTTTCAGTCCTTTAGTATTATAACACAGTTTTATTAAAAAGTCACAGATTTAATTCTTAAAATTAAACATAATTTTCGGCTAAATTTTGTGCAATATGTACACGTCGTCAATTACAAAAGAATCTTGACGAAAAGCGGAATTTTTGTTATCATTTTATAGACAGGAGTGATAAATGTTGAGCGATAATAAAAAGAAGAAGTCGGACTCGGGATTTTTCACTGAAAAGATAACCGTTCCGTGGCTGATAGTCACAATCTTTTCAATGATTTCCTTTCTCGCTTTTCTTATCTCAATGTTTTTCGGAAAGTTCACTGCAATCTTTTTCGGAATTTTCATTCTTGCAATCGCCTCCGTGGTGTTGCTTGACGGAATTCATAAAAAGAAAGAAAACTATATTTCCGGAAATCTCAATTTCATAATGTTTGTTCTGTGTATCATCTGCGCAGTCATAGTTATGAACATGTAATCTTGCTTTTTAGCAATCGCTAAAAATAAAAAATGGGGGTTATTAAAACATGAAAGAAACCATCATCAAATCAGTAACAGCCGTTCTCTGCGTTGTTGCAATCTGTGTTTCTTCCGTGCTTGCCATCGGCAAATACGGTGACGCTATGATTGAATCGGCAAAGCATACACCGGCGGCAGCAGCGAGCACCTCGGGCGGAAGCTCGACAACAGGCGGCAGTACCTCGGACGGCACAGCGGTTGACCCGTCGGCAACACCTGATGCAAGCACACCCGACGCAAGTGCATCAGACCCTTCGGCAACACCTGACGCAAGCACACCCGATTCGGGTTCTTCGGCAGGCACTTCAACAGGCGGCTCTACTTCAACAGGCGGCAGCTCGGCAGCGGCAACAGACCCGACAAAGTATTCCAAGGAGCAGATAGTTGCTTATTACAACAACGCTATCAAGGCTACAGCCAAGGCCCCGAAGCTTTCTGTTACAAAGAAAGAGGTTATTTCAATCGAGGTTGACACAATGAAACCCGACAGCGACTTGATTATGAACATCGTAAACAACAATGTTCTCAAGAAGTACGCAAAGCCGTCAACCTACAGCATGTCATTTGTCAACGGCGTATCCTCCGACAAAACAAAGGCTATCGACTATCTCCCGAAGTCACAGCTTCAGGCAGCAGGTGCAAAGTCGGCTACAATCACAAAGAGCGGTTCAAACTATGTTGTTACAATCGTAACAGTTGCCGAAAAGGCTACACTCCAGAACCCGAAGCCGAAGTATGCTTCGCAGTGTGCAGCTCCTCTCGACATCGGCAACGTTGACCTCGGACCTATCGCTATCACAAGAGCCGATATCGAATATCCGGGTATCACACTTAAGGCGACAGTCGGCGCAAACGGAATGCTCGTAAACAGCTCGATTGACCAGCCGCTTAAAGGCGCAGGAACAGCTGACGTCAAGGTTTACAAGCCCGAAGCAACCTGCCACGGCGCATGGACTCAGCAGAATACATACAAGTATTGATTTTAATTCAACAAATTATCCGACCTTTGATTTTCAAGGGTCGGATTTTTTCACTCACAAACAAAAATGCAGTGCCCAACCGGCAGTTTTAATTTGCTTTTATATTCGATTTGACAATTTTTCTCTGTTATGTTATGATGAATTCGGCAAATGCCTAATGTTGCTTTTTATTAAAAATTCAAGTATAATGCAATTATAGAAACAGCTGAAGGGAGTATTAAGCATGAAAAAGAGAATTACTGCAATTTTGCTTGCGGCCTTGATGATTTTTTCGTTTTCGGCCTGCAGTAAAAAAGAAGCAGACGACAATAACTCGCCGTCCGACGATACAACGACTGCATCAAAAGTCAGCGATGTAAAAATTACTCCGTCAGAGGCGAAGCAAACAAAGCTCGTTGACTACAAAACAGCCGACTTTTCAATGAAAATTCCAGAGGGCTGGTCCGTGACGACCGGCGGAAGCGGAATGTTCCATGCAATCCGTGTAACCGACCCCAAGAATCCGGTTAATCAAATATTTTTCCTGCTCAAGGCTCAGCCGCTTCTCCACAGCGAAACTGGCAGAGATTACTATAATCAGTCATATCAAATGTACGGCGGAAACTACAATATGATGGCGGCCGCTCCTGTCCTCTCGCCTGCATCTACAGAAAATTTCTTTAAAATCTATAATTCATACGCTACGTTTGCCAAAACTTACGAGCCGAGCTATTCAAGCTTTGATTTTCCGAGCTTCGGCTCGTTCAAGACCGTTGAAAGCTTTGCAAGCAGCAGTAGCATGAAGTCGCACGCTATTGACCCCGCCCTGCTCCGTGCGACATTTACCGACACAGCCGGCAACAAGGGCGAAGGCCTTTTTACGGCGGATGTAATTGATTTCAGCGGCAACACTGCAAGCGGCTTCGGCATTGACGCAGGCTTTTACATGGTTTATAACATCACCGCAATCACCTGTGAGGAAAATTCGCTTATCGAATGGAAGGACATTCTTTGTCAATCACTCAGCTCAATTGATTATTCGCAGAGCTATGTCAACAGCGCAATTCAGCAGAGCAATGAAAGCACGGCAAACGCAATGCAAATCAGGAATGAACTCAGCAGCATTTCCGACGGAATTATGGATTCGTGGGAGAAGCGAAACACAAGTCAGGATATAATAAGTCAAAAGCAGAGTGATGCGACACTCGGTCTTGAAAGAATTTACGACACCGAAAAGGACGAAATCTACATGGCGAAAAACGGCTGGAGCGACACGAACAAGGACGAACGTTTTCAGCTTGTCACTGATGACAGCATGTATCTCAAAGCAACATCGGGTACGATTGAATAAATAAAGCTGCAAATTACAAAAATCTCTGTAATTTGCGGCTTTTATCTTGCACTCAAAAAAGTGATATGATACAATGACTTAACACGATAAATTCGGAGGAAAATCATGGATTATTTGAAATATGTTAACATAAAGCAGGGCACATTTTCCGTCAAACGTTTTTCAAACGGAAACACTCTGCCTCTCGTTCAGCTCCCGTTCGCAATGGCAGGCTATTCGGCTCAGACGGAATACGACGGCGGCTGGTTCTATCATCCGACCCACCGCAGCCTTGAGGGCGTAAGGCTCACTCATCAGCCGAGTCCGTGGATCTCCGACTACGGCACATTTCTTTTCACTCCGCAGATGGGTGAGATAAGAGATTCCGTCGGCAGTGCATGGTCAAGCTACCGTCCGGAGGACGCAGTTATGACGCCAAGCTATATGAAGCTCCGTTTTCTTCGTTCAAGGACGGATTTTGAGCTTACTCCCGGCGAGCGCAGCTGTAAGGTAAGGCTCACCTACCCCGATGGCAGAACTCCGTATTTCACGGTTTTCCCTGTTTTCGGCAACTATACTTTTGATTTTGACTTTGAAAACAACCGCCTGCTTTGCACAACGGACGGTGCAAGAGGAGCTTTTCATGAGGGCTTCAAGACCTATCTTGTCGTTCAATTCAAGTCGAAGCTTGACCAAGAAAAATCATACAAAAAGGACGGCGAATTTATCCATGCCGCACTTTGCGACACGTCTGTTGAAGCCGACATCGCTTCGTCATACATAAGCTTTGAGCAGGCGATCGAGAACATGAAGCAGGACTGCGCCGACAAGAGCTTTGACGAGCTTCATTCGGAGGGCAACGACATCTGGAACGAGTATCTTTCGAGAATCGAGATCGACCCAGTTGACGAAAAGCAGATGAAAACATTTTATTCCTGCATGTACAGAACGGGACTTTTTCCGCACAAGGCATACGAGATTAACAAAGACGGCAGCAAGCTCCACTATTGCCCGTTTGACGGCAGCACAAGGAGCGGCGTAAGATACACCGACAACGGCTTTTGGGATACATACAGAACAGAATTTCCGCTTTTTGCAATGATTGCAAAGAAAGAATATGCCGAAATGCTCGAGGGCTTCATTGTTGACTACAAGGAGGGCGGCTGGCTGCCGAGATGGCCGTCAATCGGTGAGAGAGGCTGTATGCCCTCTACCCTGCTTGATGCTATCATAGCCGATGCCGCAGTTAAGGGAATTATCGGCGGCGAACTTCTTGAAACTGCGCTTGAAGGCATGCTTCACCATGCAAACCATGATTCGCACCACCCCGACCTTGGTAGAACGGGTGCGGAGGCATATGTAAAATACGGCTACGTTCCGGCAGATATTATTGACAACAACTGCGTTAACCTCACCCTCGATGCGGCATACGGCGACTATTGCATAGCGCAGGTTGCAAAGGTGCTCGGCAAGGACGAAATCGTTGCCGAATACTTGAAACGTTCAAAGAATTACAAAAATCTTTTCGACCCCGAAACGGGCTTTATGAGGGCAAAAACTACGGACGGAAAATTCAAAGAACCGTTTGACTGCTTCGATTGGGCTAACGAATACACCGAGGGCAGTGCATGGCAGTCGTCATTCTCCGTTCCACACGATATTGACGGACTTGCCGAGCTTTACGGCGGCAAGGACAAGCTGATTGCAAAGCTTGATGAGCTTTTCTCAACTCCGCCGATCTATTGTACGAGCGGCTACGGCTCGGAAATTCACGAAATGGCGGAGATGGCTGCGGTCGATTTCGGTCAGTGTGCAATTTCAAATCAACCGAGCTTTCACCTGCCCTATATGTTTGCCGCTCTCGGCGAGAAAGAAAAGAGCGAATATTGGGTCAAGAAGCTTTGCGAGGAGGCATTCAGCTACACGGACGACGGCTTCCCCGGTGACGAGGACAACGGCGCAACGGCGGCATGGTATGTGCTTTCCACGCTCGGAATTTATGACATCTGCCCGGGCAGAAATGAATATATCAGAATCAAAAAGCTTTGCAAGAACGCAAAAATCCTCGGCAAAGAAATATAAAATCATAAACTTTCAGGGTTCGGTTTCCGATCCCTGATTTTTGTTTACTCGTATTGCATGGAGGAAGTTTGATTGAATTACTTTCGGGACAGAAAATTTCTTGTCTCCCTACAGTGGAGAACATTATAGTCATCGACCCCTACGGAATGTGCTTTATTTTAACAAATCGTAGGGTGCGATGCCCACATCGCACCTTGAAATTCTTCTTTAATTCACCATTTCCTTATCCCCTCCGTCGCTCAGGGGCTTGAATAATTTCTGCTTGGAAAAGTCAAGAAAAGTGCTAAAAAGCAGAAAACGTTTATATCTGCCTTTATCAAGCCTCATCATAAGCTTCTATGCCGCTTCAAGCTGTGAAAAATCCGATTATTTTCCAAAAAAATCATGTAAGTTATTGAAAAGCAAAAATATAAATGATATAATAAATTGGTTTTAGTCTATCAGACGATAAATAACCGGCAAAATGGAAAATAAGGAGCTGACAAAATGGCAGAAAATGAGAAAAAGACCGTACCTTCCGTTGAAGGCATGGAAGCTCATATCGACACATGGCGAGGCCTTATTAAAAACAAGCAGAGAGGTATTTTCGCCTTTGACGAGCTTGTTGAAATTAAGCTTAAGGCACTCAAAAAGAGAATATACACAGACTTCGAGAACACCGCTCCCTGGAAGATGCGTGAGTGCATCTACAAGGACATCGGCGACTACGAGTATCT
>CALBHM010000278.1 GCA_937892835.1 uncultured Ruminococcus sp.
TCAGCGGTACATATCCGAGCGAACCCGATATGTAGTCCATAGCGTTTTCAGGTTGAAAATCGCCGCTGAGACAGCAGGATCTGATAAACTCATCAAGATGATCAATAAGACCGTAAGTCCTGACGAGTTTCATTTTTTCTATTGCCAAAACACAGCCTCCTAACTTTCTGTTCCGATAAGAACGGAACGTGCTTTATCCGCCGGGATATTGTATTTTATTGCCTCAACGATGTGGATAATATTTCGCACTTCGTTTTCGGCAAGGAAAAGGTAACAAAGCATAACTGCTGTCGGGTTAGCATAATAACGGAAGCCCTTGAGCTGTTGCTTGATAAGCATTTCTCTGGTTGCATTTTCAATGTATTTAAACTCAACCTTTGAGAAATCCTTTTTATAATAGGTATTGGGAATGAGCTTTACAATGTCCGTTGCATTCTTGGCTTCGGATATAGCTGTCAAATCCTTTTCGCTGAAATTCGTACATCCGGGAACACCAAAGTCACGAATGAAAAGCTTGTTCGGACTGCCGAAATTCAAAAGTCTGTAGGCTCTCGTCAGTGTGTACATATCAAGCCTGTAGTTTACTGTTTCGTAGATTTCTTTTTTCTTACGTCTGTCTTTTGAAAGCTTTATTGACTGAATAAGAAAAGAAAACCTGTATTTATTAAGGTCGTTTTCAATCAAGATAAACATTCCGTCATCGGAATAGTTATCGCGATATCTTTCAAGGATTTTTTTGTAATCCGTGTGTTCGAGAACCTTCAAAAGATCAGAATAGCTCCGGACTTTTGCCAACTCATAGAGATCTATATCGGTTTTGCTGTTGAAAAACGGCGGCAGGGAAGAAAGGTATTTTTCCGGTTTGCCGATTATCAAGAGCTGTATCATTGTCATAAGTTGTCTGATATCATTCTGAACAACAAAGTAACGGTAAAAATTTTCACCTGCCGAAAGTTGATATTCGCAAAGCTTTTCACATTTTTTCAATAGACTCATTTTAAGAATTTCTTCAATCTGTGCCGAGTCAATGTTTGTCGGCAAGGCATCAAAATCCGAGCGGTAATATGTTCTTGTTTTGAGATAATTTGCAAGTTCGTTTAACGATTTGCAGTTTAGCATGTCGCTGTAATTTTCTTTTGTCAGCCTTTTGCCGTACATCGCATGGGCCTTTGCCAAAACGGCGTTGTCGGCGTATAAAACCGCCATTACATTCACCTCCAGCATTGATAAACGATTACAATATCAAAAACAACCGGTATTCCCGATTGCCTGTCAGTTCTTTGTAACGTTTTCGAAAATTTCATTTATCCATTTATCCGCATTTTCTTTGTAGAGCTTTTCCATGCTATTGAGGATTCTTTGATTTCTTTCGCTTACCTTTTCAAGATAGGCGTCACCCTCCGTGCGTTGCTTTTGGCTCTTTTTAAGAGCAAAATCAAGAGCTTTTTGGTTTTCCTCCTCGGTTATACGGGCTTTTTTTTCGCTCAGTTCGGCGATTTCCTTGTCACGATATGCTTCGGCCTCTTTAACACGCTCGCAGGCCTGCTTATCCATATCAAGGATTACACGAAGCATCTCTTTCATTATCTCACCTCGTTATGCTTGTTAATTCATTCACACATTATAGCACTTCTAAATAAAAAAGCAATGGTAATTTTGTACAATTTGCCGCCCTTTTTTTAGATAAAAAAGACGAATATTTCATTGAAAAAAATGGAGAAGTATTGTAAAATATTAATAATCTGTGTAGGAGGATATCGTTATGAAGCTTAGCTATATAGTTCCGGTATATAATGTGGAAAAATACATAAAAGAGTGTATCGAATCTATCCTTTCGCAGACGTTTGATGATTACGAAATTATACTTGTAGATGATGCATCTCCGGATAATTGTCCGCACATATGCGATGAATACTCAAAAAGATATCCAAATATTATAAAGGTTATACATAAAAGCAATGCCGGCCCTGCCGCGGCGAGAAATGCCGGATTGAAAATCGCAGCCGGAGATTACATATGGTTCTTTGACAGCGACGATATGCTTAAAGGTGATTTCGTAAACGAGATTTATGAGACCGCTGTGAAAAGCAATGTCGAGATTTTGCAAATGTCGTTTATGTCTTTTCATGACGGAAAGAACGACGTATACAAAACCGAGTCCGTTTTTGAGTACAAAAAAATAATCGGCCACAATGAACTTATAAAGTATGTTGCAAGCTCAAACACAGACAGAAGCGTGATTTTTGCATGGCGAAACATATATAAAAGAGCTTTCTTAATTGATAACAATATTTTATTTGATCAGTCATTAAGAATGCTTGAAGATCCGCCGTTTAATACGCTTGCTTTTTTGAAAGCCGAGAGGTTTATGGCGGTCGATATTCCGGGATATTCCTACAGGATAAGGCAGGACAGCTTGCAAAGGAAAAAATATGTTGAGAACTATGATACAATAATGAATTATCAGTGGGAATTAAAGCTTAAATATTACGGCGAATTTTCGGATAATGACAAATTGTTTTATAAAGATATTGCCGAATTCACTATTAAAACCAATTTGCCCATTCTTCTTTCTAATGTATACAGCAATGATATTGACGGCAAGTACGGCTTGCTTAAAAGAATAGGCAATTCAAATATGATAAGAAAGTCGTTTAATGATTATGATATTAAGGAATTTAAATCGAAATCGCTCGACTGGTGGGCAACGCTTTTTATAAAAAAGAAGCTATATCCGCTCGCACATTTTATTTGTAAAAAAGTTTTATATAAATAGTATATATAAATCGCTCCTTGTTTTGTGGGTGCGATTTTTTTCTATGAACAGTTTTTATGACAAAAAAATCGAGAGGGACGGAATATAATTTACCTGAGGTGGTGAGGATGACGGTCTATGCCGATGTGCTGGTTGTGGTAAATTTGTTCGTAAATTATGCGTTGCTGCTTTGTTCGTCGCTGATATTAAAAAACAGGATATCTAATTATCGTTTGCTCGCCGGGGCGGTAATTGGCAGCGTTTACGGTTTGGTAATTTTCCTGCCGGAGATTCCGATTTATTTTGAGCTGCCGATGAGAATAGCCGTGAGTGCGGCAATTGTTCTTGCCTCGTTCGGTTATCGCAATATCCGGAGATTCTTACGCTGTTTTTTTACATTTTTTGCAGTGACCTTTGCTTTCGGCGGAATCATGCTCGTTATCTGGGTGACTGTTGCCCCGGTCGGAATGATATACAACAACGGAACGGTTTATTTTGATATAGACCTGTCTGTTTTAGCGATATCAACGGTTGCATGCTTTGCGATTGTCAGCCTGATTTCACGCTTGATTGAACGAAAAGCACCGATGAATTCCGTTTATACGCTGAATGTTACGAATGGCGAACGCATGATATCGGGAGTGGCACTTTGCGACACGGGAAACTCGCTCGTCGAAAGCTTCAGCGGATATCCCGTGATTGTCGGTGAATACGATACCTTAATCGGAATTATGCCGCAGAGCGTGATGGATTACTATGAAAACCCGTCGGATTGCTCGGACGCGTCAAATTTGCGACTGATAGTTTGCAAAACTATTTCCGATGTCGGTGTCCTGCCGGCATTCAGACCGAAAAATGTTGAGGTTGTTTCAATCAACAGGAGAATAAAAACAGATGAAGTTTATATCGCCGTGACGAAAAATCGGCTCGGAGGCGGTGAATTTGATTTTATTTTTAATCCAAAACTGTTTGACGGAGTGAATGACCATGAAGCTAATAGAAAAAATAAAAAAGCTCCTGCTTCGGCTGAAACAGGAAAACACAATACATTATGTAAACGGCCCGGAAACGCTTCCCCCACCGCTGTCCAAGCAGGAGGAACAGGCGGTGATGGAGGAAATACTAAAGGGAAACGACAGTGTTCGGGAAAAGCTGATAGTCCACAATCTGAGACTTGTGGTGTACATAGCAAAAAAATTTGAAAGTTCGGGCGTCGGAATTGAGGATCTTGTTTCAATAGGAACAATAGGCCTTATCAAGGCGGTCAATACATTCTGCCCCGAGAAAAATATCAAGCTTGCGACTTATGCTTCTCGCTGTATTGAGAATGAGATATTGATGCATCTTCGCAAAACAAGCTCTCAGCGCAACGAGATTTCAATTGATGAGCCGCTCAACGTTGATTGGGACGGAAACGAATTACTGCTCTCAGATATTCTCGGCAGTGATCCCGATCTTATAAATCGTGATATCGAGCTTGAGGATGAAAAAAGACTTTTGCTCAGAACGATAAATTCAATGAGCGAGCGTGAAAGGACGATAATGTCCATGCGCTTCGGACTGAACGGTCAGCGTGAGCACACGCAGAAAGAGGTTGCGGACATTCTCGGAATTTCACAAAGCTATATTTCGAGACTTGAAAAGAAAATCATAGCTTCCTTAAAGAAAGAAATTGAAAAAGCGACCTTTGTTTAAAGCTTCATGAATTTGAAGCTGCCGTAAAAGCAGGTGTCGAGCTGCTCCGAGGGTAGATGAGTGTTTTCGCAGAACGCCGAATAAAGCTCCGTGTCCGTGCAAATCGCATTAATGCTTCTCGGAATGTTCAATGATGCCTGAATCCGTCGTATTCTTTCGATGAGCCTGTCGATTGAAAAAGAACTGTCCTCCCCGGAACGGAAAAGGCCGACACGTCGAGCAATATCGCCAAGAGAGTCACATCGATTTTGTTCAAGATAATCGGGCAGGCAAATTGCCGCAGCGGTCTGTTTCTTTATGCCGAGCTTTGCAAAGAATGATGTAATCTCGTCAAGCGTTGAGCTGCCGCAGTCCGGCGAATTTCTGTAAGCCAAAACTGCACAATACATCGCATATTGCAAGCGTGCGATTGATTTAAAATTTCCTCTGTATGCACCGACGGCTTGATTTATAATGCTTGCCGCACTTGAAAGAGCGAGTGAAGCAATAACGCTATTGTCACAGAAAATTACAGCGTCGGCCGCATAGGCAAGGCATGACATGGCATCGTATGCAATCGTGCCGGATGGTATTTGCATGGCAAGGTCGGGGTCGAGAACAACTTCTACCGGGGAAAGACGGTAGGCGCGGTAATCGGCCTCGGGAAAATCGGTCATTGAGCATGGGGAAAAATACGGCACAGCGACAAAGTCAATGCCGCTTTGATATGAAATAAACATGGCGGCGTCCATGAGCCATGCACTGCCGACCGCAACAATTCTGTCAGGGTCGGTTTCGGAAATATATTTAATTGACTTCTTGTAAATCTCATCAAAATCCTTTGAAACCAAAAGCTTAATATTCGGAGTTTTTTCACCGAGCATATCCCGTACGTATCCGAGAGATTCTGTTTGTTTAACTGTTTCGGCATCGGAAATAATCAATATGTTTTCATAGCATGACTGAGCGAACTTTTGTATGGATTCATCGCCGAAAAAAACTTTTTGCGGCAGAGAAATTTCTGGCATAAAACTACACTCCTTTTTGACTTATTATTTTCAAAGAGGAGTGTTTTATTCTGCAAATTTTGATTAAATAAAAATTTTTAACCAATTATATATAATATCAAAATAATGAAAGGAAAAAATCAAATGAAAAGCTATAAAACTCAATTTGCGAGAATAACGGACGCTTTTATCGGTGTGACGGCAATCATTACGGCGGTGACGCTCGTTGCGTCGGGAATTGCCGTGTCAAAAATCAACACCGAATACATGGCAACGGGAATCAAAACAGCAAAAATTGTTGCCGAAAGAGAAAATGAAGAAATATTCTTTTCGCTCGGTGAAAAAAAGTTTTCCTCGCCGAAGAATATAAGGGATGACATCGAAATAATCGGCTATCTTTTGCCGGCACCTTTAAACGCAGTGTATTATATATATAAAAAGGTGACGTGATTTTCTTCTGAAGTTCAATTTCATTATGCGGTTCGTTAGAAATGTTGCAGAAGCTTTCCGGCATTCCCACGGTTCACTCCAGTGCTTTTCTCAATTCTTTCAACGCTTTTTTCTCAATTCTCGAAACATATGACCGTGAAATGTTCAGCTTTTTGGAAACCTCAAGCTGTGTCATCGGCCGCATGCCGTCAAGGCCGTATCTCATCATTATAATTGATTTTTCTCTCGGGTCTTTAATATTGCCGACCTCGGTTGAGAGCTTTTTGAGCATCGTCATTTTGTAAATGTCCTCAACTATTTCGTCCTCGGTGGAGATAATATCCATGAGCGTCAGCGGATTCCCTTCGCTGTCGGTATCAATCGGCTCATTGACAGAAATGTCCTGAGCCGTTTTTTTCTGTGCCCTGAACTGCATCAAAATTTCATTTTCGATGCATCTCGCAGCATAGGTGGCAAGGCGTGTACCCTTGTCAGTGTCGAAGGTGTTTATCGCTTTAATAAGCCCAATTGTGCCGATTGAAATCAGGTCGTCCTGCTGAACACTGCTCGAATAGTATTTTTTTATGATATGTGCAACCAGTCTGAGATTGTGCTCAATAAGCTCGTTTTTTGCATTTACATCACCGCTTTTCATTGCTTCAAGGCATTCTCTTTCTCTCTTGGCGGAAAGGGGAGGAGGGAATGATCCCGAGCCTGAAAGATGAAGAGCAAAAACGAAAAGATTTGATATTGTTCTTATAAGTAATTCAGCTATCATAATAATCACCGTCCGTTATAATTCTTATGTCGTGAATGTATAATTGATAACGCAATGATTTGTATATTTATATAAAAAAGTTAACTATCTATTGTTCAAAATGTAAAAATAGAATACATTGTGATCTTATATGGTTGACTTTTGCCAAAATAAAAAGTATAATGATAACGTATATAAGTGTGGAGTTGACTGCACTTTGTATAGCACTAATTTTTGGGAGGAATATTAATGGCTAAAAGCAGACGTATTCTAAGCGTGTTGCTGGCTATCCTGATGGTTCTTACTATCGTACCGGCAGGATTGATCGGCACAGCCGGTGCTGTTTCAGATGATGAAATCAGCACTTCGTCGATTGAGCTTAGCAAGAGTTTCCTTGAGAGACCCGAGATAACAATCAGCTCAACGGCAGTCATTCGTACGGCCAGTGCAGCAAATTCACAGGCTGCCGGCACAACCATTGTCAAGGCCACAGCTTCGGGCTTGCCTGAGCTTACCGGCGATAAGGCAAACGCCTTCTATGCAGGTGAGACCCCGCAGGATCCGATGGTAGTTTTCACTACAGACAAGGCTTTGAAAGCTAACCCGACAATCACATGTTCAAACGCAAACCTTTCCTTTACGGCAGCGTCGACAGGCGCATATGCCGACGGTGTTTACACCTATTCATGGAAGGTTGCAGGCTCAAATGTTACTGTTAAGCAGCTTAATTTTGAGGTCGGCTATACATATGAGTATACCGATGCAAACGGCAAGGTCGTAACAAAGACCTATACCGCTTATGCTACAAGTGCGGTTGAGAACGTTGCTCAGCCCGGCGGTATCTCGGCTTATCGTTACCGTTCATATCACTTCTTTGACCATAACTGTGACAGAAAAGAAAAGGTTAATTATATTGCACGTATTGTAGGTGCAAATACCTTTGGTACATATGCAGATACGACTCAGTCCGGCTGGTCAAGAGGTTACTGGGATTTCAATACCGGTAGCTTTACCACAGTCAGCGGTACAGCTGCTGGCTACGGTCAGGTTCGTTTTGATGATCACTCAAATGACGGTACTCAGAACGCAGACACTTCAAATGACATGAACCGTCCTGTTACTGTTGCTTACGTAGACAGAAGCATGGTTTCTCTGAGCAACTACAACCTCAGATTTACAATTACTGACTTCCTCAACAGAACAGACAGCTATTCCGACTACGGTATTAAAGAGTTCAAGCTTGTTCCCGGTGCAGTTTCTTTTGATGGTAATACTCCTGATAACAACAGCGCAAACGAGCAGCTTGTTCCCGTTAAGCCGGCAGAGTATAATGAGTCCACCAAGGAATATGATACAGTTGCAGGCGGAACAATCACTATTCCGTTCACAGGAACAACATACGAAAAGAATGCAACAACTCTTGATAACGGAAATAAGAGTGTTGATTATACTATTATTGTTTCTTTCGGTGCAACGTATAACCACGTTACGAGAATTCGTTCAGGTATCAACCTTAATATCGTTACATACGATAAGTCCAGCCTTCGTTCACAGATTCAGGACCTTTACAGACTGTATACTCCAACCAAGCT
>CALBHM010000279.1 GCA_937892835.1 uncultured Ruminococcus sp.
CCTCGATATCGGGATTATCCATACCGAGCGTCAGATTTTCAAGAATAGTTCCCGAAAACAGAAATGTTTCCTGCGAAATGTATGCGATCTTATCTCGGAGTGCTTCGAGATCAATATCCTTGATGTTATAATTGTTCAGTAAGATCTCGCCTTTTTCAGCCTGATAGAAATTCATCAGCAGCTTTACAAGAGTGGTTTTGCCAGAGCCGCTTTCGCCGACGAGTGCAATTTTCTCACCTTGTTTAATATTAAGATTTATCCCGTTCAGAACAAGCTGCCTTGTACCGTATCGGAAGTCGATATTCTGAATCTGAATGTCACCCTTAAGAGTTTTAGGAACGATTTTCTGCACCTCTGTATTCTCTGAGTTCATATTGAGAATTTCGCCGAGACGTTCCGCCGCAACAATGGCGGTCTGCATCATAGGCTGGAGATTTATAAGGTTTTTAACGGGAGTGAGAAAATACCCAAGCAGAGCGTTGAATGTAATAAGCTCGCCAAGGGACATTTCGCCATTTATGACTTTGTATGCACCAAGCCAGAGGATTGCTGCACCGCCTGCCATTGAAAGAAATCCGCTCAAAGAACCTGAAAGGTTATTGAGCCAGCCGTTTTTGAAAATACTGCGCATAAACTTCACGAACTTCTTTTCCGTTTCAATGCCTGCACTTCTTTCGGCGTTGTAAGACTTGACGGTTTCAATTCCGTTGAGGGATTCCACAAGATAAGACGTAAGCTGTGAGTTATCCTCCATAACCTTGCGGTTGATGTTTTTCAGCGGCTTATTGAAGGCAAAAACTATCACCGCATAAAGCAGAACAATGATAAATGCAATGCTGAACATAGACGAATTCTGCATATACAGAATAATACCGCCGATTATCGCCATAAGCGTGTCAATCATAATGGTAAGGGTTGCACCCGAGATCGCATCACGAACCTTTGAAGCATCGGTAAAACGTGATACAATTTCGCCCACCTTTCTGCTGCCAAAAAAATTCATAGGCAGCTTTAACACATGACGGTAATATCCGAGAATAAGCGAAATGTCAAGCCGCTGGCTAAGATAAAGCATCATATGTGAGCGAAAAGCACCCAAAAGCGTTTGGAAAAGGTAAAGCAATATCACACCGACCGAAACAACATGAAGCGTGGTTTCAAGACCATTGGGAACAATATCGTCCATCATGACCTTGAAATAGAAAGAAGCCCCCACACCGAGAATTGTGTACACAAGAGAAGCAAGAAATATGTCAAACAGCAGTTTTTTCTGGGGCAGAAGCAGTTTGAAAAAGCGAGAAAGTGTGCTTTCCGTTTTATCACCCTTTTCAAACTGCTCCGAGGGAACAAGAAGAATTAAAATGCCCGTCCACTGCTTGAAAAATTCTTCGGGAGTGTACTTGACAATTCCTTTTGCAGGGTCTGCAACAATGACTTGCTTCTGCGTAATTTTATGTATTACCACATAATGCAGAAGTGCCCCGTCCACGATCACATGAGCGATCGCAGGCAGGGGAAACTCGCTGAAAAAAGCATTTTGATCGCCCTTTACGGCTTTGGCGGTGAAGCCGAGCTTTTCGGCAGCTTTTATCATTCCTGCTGCGTTTGTGCCCTGCTTATCGGTGCCTGCAACCTCTCTGATTTTCGAGATAGGCATTTTCAGACCGTACTGCTTGCTTACAGTAGCAAGGCAGGCTGCTCCGCAGTCGGTCATGTCGTGTTGTTTTATGCAGTAAAGTTTCATTTTTATTCTCCTACTATTAATGTAATTTCTGTTATTATTTTTTTGACTTGGATTCGATTATAAAACATATTATTACGATTACTAGCGAAATAAAAGCAACTATAAGTGGAATTAGTAATACTAGCATGTCAGTTGCAAACAAATTAACAGCTAGTAAAATGGTAACAAAGCTACTAATTATAATTTCAAAAATATATGCTTTTTTCTTTTTTGAATTCATTATTTCAGCCTTCAGTTTATAAGTTTGTTATTCAATGGCATTACTAGACAAACCTTAAAATCAAATTAGAAATACAAATCATAAAAAAGGCAATTAAAAAATCAATTAATTGAATTAATTGCATGCTGTAAATTTGTCATAAATATATCACACTCAAGTAATCCTAAGCGAATGTCTTTGTTATCCAATGATAAAACAATTTCGTCTTTTCCATAATTTAGTTTGTTCCCAGTTGCTTTTTTTATTGTTGCATTTTTTATATCTTTAATACTTATTGAGTATATCTGCAATGATTTTCCCCAAAAAAATTTTATCTCATTGTTTGAAATTATACAATAACAAAATTTTATAATTAAATTACAAATTTCAATGTATAACACTATTATAAGTAGACCAACAATTAATATTTCAAACATTTTATATCTAATTATATTGAGAACACATACAAATAATGTTGTTATCACTATCGGTAGTGCATTTAATACTATTCCTAATTTAGTACTGACTAATCGATAAATATAATTATCCATTAACATTAACTCCTAATATAATT
>CALBHM010000280.1 GCA_937892835.1 uncultured Ruminococcus sp.
ACGCATTCGGTGCCAAGAACGACACACTTAGCGACCTGCTTATGTTCCATTCATCTAACGACAAGAAGCTGACAACGCTCAAGGAATATGTTGGCAGAATGAAGGAGTCGCAGGATACGATTTATTACGCTTGCGGCGAATCCGTTGCCAAGATTGAGCTTCTTCCTCAGGTTGAATCGGTTGTCGACAAGGGCTATGAGGTCCTCTACTTCACCGAGAATGTCGACGAATTTGCAATCAAGATGCTCAACGAGTTTGAGGGCAAAAAGTTTGCAAACATTTGCACCGACAGCATCGAGCTTGACAGCGAAGAGGAGAAGGAAGAGCTTAAAAAGAAGAACGAGGACGGCAAGGAGATGCTTGATTACCTCAAGGAGAGCATCGGTGACGGCGTTTCTTCCGTAAGATTTACGAATAAGCTCAAAAAGCACCCGGTATGCCTTACGACTGAGGGTGAAATCTCGCTTGAAATGGAAAAGGTTCTTAATTCTATGCCGACCAACGAGCAGAAGGTCAAGGCGAATATCGTTCTTGAAATCAACGAGAACCACCCGATTGCTCAGAAGCTCACCGAGCTTTATGAGAGCGACAAGGATAAGGCAGGCAAGTACGCAAAGATTCTTTACGCTCAGGCTCGTCTGATTGAGGGTCTCTCAGTTGACGACCCGACAGAACTCAGCAACATGGTCTGTGACTTGATGGTTTAATAAAATAATTTAAGCACCGCCGGTTTGGTGGTGCTTGATTTTTTCGGTGCATTTATACCCGAAAGTATCCCCCGGTTCTGCCGGGGAAAGAGATGAGCTACAATAAAAAACGACGAGCCAAAAGCAAGCCGAAAAGTATGACACAGAAAAAAACCTCCGTTTACAATGAAATGCGACAATGCATTACATGAAGTAAACGGAGGTAAAATTATGTCAATATATTATAACGAAAACACAGGAAGTGAAATAATAACTATGACTTGCATTTTATAAGAAAACGGCTAAAAACAACGAATATAATGTCAAAAAGGGAATTATAAAAGCACTGATTTTGGGTATAAAAAAGACCGCAAGCCCTTATTTATAGCGGTTTGCGGTCTTGGTGGAGACGGACGGGATCGAACCGTTGACCTCTTGAATGCCATTCAAGCGCTCTCCCAGCTGAGCTACGCCCCCATGCAATATATTGTTTACTTGAAGAATTATACCAAAGAAGTTTTATCTTGTCAACAATTATTTGCAATATTTTGATTGAAATCTTCTGTTATATTTTGCTTTTAATCAGAAGTTGATTACGCCGAGGTGTTCGAGCAGAATCTTTGTTCCGATGAGTATAAGGATAACGCCGCCGGCGATTTCCGCCTTGCTCTTATATTTAAGACCGAAGATGTTGCCGACCTTGAGTCCGATTGCGGAAATGATAAACGTTGTGACGCCGATAAACGAGACTGCTGCAACAATGTTGACATCTGGCAGCAGGGCAAAGGTGATGCCGACTGCGAGGGCGTCGATACTTGTTGCGATAGCAAGGACTATCATTGTCTTGAATGAGAACGAATCGTTTGCCTTTTCTTCATCCTTGGAGCAGCCCTCACGGATCATGTTTCCACCAATTATGGCAAGCAGAACGAATGCCACCCAATGGTCAACCGACGTGATGTATTTTTCAAACGTTGAGCCGAGGAAATAGCCGATAGTGGGCATAAGAGCCTGAAATCCGCCGAACCATGCGCCGATTATCAGGTAGTGTTTTGCTTTGAGCTTCTGTGTTGAAAGACCCTTGCATACCGAAACGGCAAAAGCATCCATTGACAGGCCGACTGCCAAGATGAATAATTCAAGTAACCCCATATTTTACCTCCGAGAATAAAAAAATCAGACACCGTCGTGCCTGAAAAAATCCCAGACACGGCAAAGCCACGTCTGAGTCTCGTTATTTAAGACAAGCCAGACGCATTGCGTCAGTGTGTTGACTTGCCACTCGCTTTGAGCCATCTACTCCCTCAAACTCTGCCGATTATATCATATTAAATTGTATGTGTCAAC
>CALBHM010000281.1 GCA_937892835.1 uncultured Ruminococcus sp.
TTACCCGTTTTTATCCGCAATCATTCATTTTTTATATTCTGCTTGCTTGATTACATCTTGAAAAGTGCGAATGACTGTTACGGCGAAAATAATTGTCAAACAGCTCATTCAAAGTCGGAACTGTATCCGCTGCACTCTGTTCAGGAACAGCAGGTGCTTTCGCTTTTTCTTTGATTTTCTCATGCTCCTGAATATCCGACATCGTTCTGCCGTTCACGGAGATCACACGGTCAAGCTCACGCTGAAGCGTGGGAGTATCACAGAGCCAAAAATCCACATAGGTCTTGCATAGGGCAAGCTGGACCTCATCGGGACGGTTCTGAAGCGCACCGATCGTTGTGTTCAATAGTTCTGCGACTTCGCCCAAAAGCTGATAGTAACTGTCAGGTTCTCTGTATGCTTGCAATTCACGGAGCAATGCTTCATAGTCGCCGGACTGCGCCTTTGCAATGATCTCCTCGACCTGTTCCTTGTAACTGCCGTCATAGGTCAGCACCATTTCGGCATCACCGAATCGGGCAGAAAAAGGAATATTGCTCTTGTCGAGGGCTACGCATATCTCCTGTGCCTTATCCGTATTAAAGCGGATAAACTCACGATTCTTGATAGCGGAGACTTCGATACCGCCGATATACGAGAAATCTGTCACGGTGCGATCATCTCCCTGATGTGGTCGATCAGGTCGGTGTTTGTGCTGTCGGCATCGTACTCCATTGTGTACGCACCGCAGATATTCTCCTGAATACGGCGAGGGAGCGGCCTCAGCTCACGCACAGGAACACCGATCAGCTTGGCAACATTGCCAAGCTCTGAAACTGCAAGTGCTTTGTTCACAAGGTCATAGAAACGCTCTGTTTGCGAGCTGTCCATCATGTGCTCATAAACGATAGTCTGCTGAGTATCGTAATCAAGGCTGCGAAGTGTCACAAGCAAAATGCCAGTTGATTTTGCAACCTCATCAAGCCCGATATATACCGAGCCTTTCTGCCACAGATCGTCCAGTGCTTCAAAGACTATCTTTTTGTCCTCGTCATTTCTGATAGCAACAGTTTCAAAAGCTGCCGTCATACTGTTTTTGATCTCATCGTTCATAACGGAAATGCTGTCCTCGGAGACACCGAGGATTTTTGCGGCTTCCGCAAGCTGGTTGTTGTTCATAAAGAACACTCCTTTCTGGATTCAGCCCTGCAAGCGATTGACTTTTTCGGGGCGGTTTGTTATAATAGAGTAAATAAGTGATTGGGCGACTGCCCTTCAAATCGGAATTTGAAGAGGTAATCTATGGACTATACGATTAGAAATATAAGAGAGGCTGAATATAAAATATTAAGCAATTTTTTATATGAGGCAATATTTATTCCCGAAGGTGTCAAAGCACCTCCAAAAGATATTATTAATAAACCTGAACTACAGGTGTATATATCAGATTTTGGAAAGCATAGTGGAGATTACTGTCTTGTTGCAGAGTCTGACAAAAAAATAGTGGGTGCCGTATGGGTTCGGATTATGAATGATTATGGTCATGTTGATAATGAAACTCCATCTTTTGCAATATCATTATTCCCAGAATACAGAAACCATGGAATAGGAACTGCTTTGATGAAATCAATGATTGATCTACTGAAAACAGAAAAATATAAGCAAGCATCACTTTCCGTTCAAAAAACAAACTATGCAGTTAATATGTACAAGAATGTTGGATTTGAAATAACTGACGAAAACGAAGAAGAGTACATTATGATATGTAAGCTTTAATTTGTCAAATTCCAGTTTAATAAATTAAGAGGGATAAAATGAAAATAAAATATTTTGTTGCAGGAATGATTAGTTTAATTGTATTCGGATTACTGTTGCCTCAACCAATACAGGCACTATTTGTATATACTTCGTTAAAATCATTCTTTGATAGTCATTTGGTATTGTTGTGCATTCTTGTGGGTGCTGTGCAAGGCGTATCAGAAGAGTGTGGCTATTATATTATTATGAAAAAAATATATAAGAAAGATAAAAAGGAAATCTTACCTTTGGGGTTTGGCTTAGGAAGAGGAGTCTTGCATACGATTTTCGATATAGGTAGTGTAGTGTTTGTAATGACAAGTTTAGGAAGTGGCATGGTTGCTATCATTTTTAGATTGATAGGATTAGGTGCTTTGCTTGTATTAACTAATTTAGATTTTATTGCTTTTAAGAATAATAGAATTTATATTCTCGGAATAAGTATCCTTTTACATTTAGTAATGAATGGCGCAATATATGCGAATGTATTAGAATTACTTCATTTTTCAGACTCGCTATTCATATTTTGTTATTCTGCCTTTGTTATTGTTTTGGGTGGCATAATAATGAGATTAAATAGAGTATCCGTAAAAAAAGAGATTAATGCATAAATTCCAGTTTGTAGAACTACACTCAAACAGCAAGGACACCCTTGCTGTTTTTTTATTTACCCCTCTCCGTTTTCCACTGATAGTACATCTTTCCGTTGTACGGATTCTCCACGATCTCAGGGCGTACAATAGTCTTTTTGCCCTTAGAGGTGTAGCTTGTGGACTTGCCGTCAAGCAGTCCCTTGATCTGAGCATCGGAGAGAGATATCCCATACACTTTTGCGATATTCATACCGCACTTACCCTTGCAGTACCAGCCAAATTTACCCTTGACTACATCTGCACCGCATTTCGGGCATTTGCCAATAGGCTCATGACCGCCATCAGAAAGAGAAACAGACTTATCGACCGAACCGTATTTACGGCACATATCAGCGATAAACTGTTTAATGCCCGACATGAACACCGCTTCGGGCAGGCTGCCGTGTTCGATCTGCTGTAACTTTGATTCCCATTCAGCCGTCAGTTTTGCGGACTTCACCTCATCGGGAACGACCTTGACAAGTTCCTTGCCTCTGTCTGTTGCCCTGAGTTGTTTGCCGACACGCTCCACATAACCGTTTTTCACAAGTGATTCAATGGTTGCCGCTCGTGTCGCAGGAGTACCGAGTCCCTTTTTCTCCGTTTCCTCGTCATAGTCCTCGTTTCCGGCTCTCTCCATAGCAGATAACAGCGTATCTTCCGTGTAGGGCTTCGGCGGAGAAGTGAAGTGTTCGCCCTTGCTTGCAGTTACAATGAAGGTGTGTCCCTCAGATACCGCAGGCAGAGATTTTTCATCATTCTTTTTGTCGGATTGCTTTGCATAAGCTTTCCAACCCATATCAAGAATGGTTCTGCCTGTTGCCGTAAACTCCGTACCGTTGCAGATACCTGTCAGCTTGACCGCTTCATACTTGTGTGCCGGAGCCGTTGCACAGATGAGTTTTGTGGCAATCAGCGTGAGGATATTTTTCTCACCTGTCGGCAGTGAAGAAAGGTCAGCCGTTGAGATACCGCTTGTGGGGATAATTGCGTGATGTCCCGATACCTTGCTGTTGTTGATGACCTTTTTTATATCAGGGATATGGGAGATACCGAACCCGAAATAGGTATCACAGAGCTTTGCAACATCAAAAGCTGTCTGTACCATATCATCGCTGAGATACTGGCTGTCGGTACGGGGATAAGTGACGAGCTTGCCCTCATAGAGCGACTGGGTATAGTCCAGTGTTTGCTGTGCCGTGTACCCGAAAGCTTTGTTTGCTTCACGCTGTAAGGTTGTCAGGTCATAGAGCTTCGGGGCTTTATCGGTCTTGACCTCACGCTTGACAGAGCTGATTGTGACCGTACTGCCGTCGCAGGCAGATACAAGAGCATCGGCATACTTCTCATCATCGATCCTTGCAGATGATAAAGTAAAAGCACCACAGTTGAGATCAGCCGTAAAATACTTCTGCTTTACAAAGCCGTTTACCTCCGTATCACGCTGAACGATCATTGCAAGAGTAGGAGTCTGCACCCTGCCGATATTGAGCTTACCGCCATATCGGACAGAAAACAGCCGAGAGCCATTCATACCCACAAGCCAGTCAGCTCTGGCACGGGCATAGCCTGCATTGAAAAGATTATCGTATGCGGACATTGGCTTCATAATAGAAAGTGCCTTGCGTATAGCGGATTCTTCAAGAGAAGAAACCCATAAACGCTTCACAGGCTTGCGGCACCGAGCCATGTTATAGACATAGCGGAAAATGCACTCGCCCTCACGGTCAGCATCAGTCGCACAGATGATCTCTGTTACCTCGTCCTTATTCATAAGGTTTTTCAGAAGATCGTACTGAGCCTTTGTGCTGTCCGTGACATGGAACAGCCAGCTGTCGGGGATCATAGGAAGCTGAGAAAAGCTCCACTTCTGTTCCCAACCGTTGCCATAGTCATTTGGGAACTTCAAGCCTACCAAATGACCGACACACCATGATACAATATAGCCGTTGCCCTCGGTGTAGCCTTTGTGTGCGGAGGAAGCTCCGACCACGGCACTGATTGCACGGCTTACACTTGGCTTTTCGCCAACGATCAAAATTGACATAAAATTTCTCCTTTCGATATATATATCACTATTGACTTGTTAGGTCAAATGTAGTATAATATATTCAGTACAACATGGGAGGTGTTGAATATGCTGTATGATTATCTTCTTGAAACATTTGGAAAGAATGAACCGATATTTCTCTCGGATATTCATTATGAGGACTACTCTGATATTTGGCTCAAAAAGAAGCTTGCCAAGCTGTGTGAAAGCAATCAGGTCATTCGCTACGAACGAGGTATCTATTATATCCCTGTTAAAACACCGTTTGGAAACAGTATTCTGAATCCCAACAGGATCATCGAACGAAAGTATTTATCCGAAAAAGGAAATCGTATCGGATTCTATACAGGCATCACGGCATTGCAGCAGGCAGGGCTTTCTACACAGATGTCAAATATTCCTGAGATACAAACGAATAACGAAAACTCAAAGCTCCGCAGAGTGAAAGTAGGAAATCAGGAAGTGATCCTGCGAAAATCAAGAGTCAAGATAGACAACGACAATATATTTGTTTTGCAGTTCCTTGAAATGATGAATAGTACCTCGTCAGGTTATTTTGACGATGAAAGAAAAGCTGTCATCAAAAGCTGGATCAGGAAATGCAATATCTCTCAGGAGCTTGTTACAAAATATGCACCGTTTTTCCCTGACAAGGCTTTGAGAAATCTCGTAGAAAGCGGAGTGATATATTATGTTGCATAATGAAAAGGATGCCTTTGAGCAGCTTGTACTGCGAACCTCTGACTATCTCGGAGTCAAGGCAGAGATCGTTGAGAAGGACTATTTTGTGACCATTTTTCTGAAACGGATCGCCGCTGTTATGCCGGATATCGTTTTTAAGGGCGGCACATCACTGTCAAAGTGCTACCATATCATCAAGCGTTTTTCTGAGGATATTGACCTGAATGTTCAGTCCGAGAAAAAACCGTCTGAAAGCAAGAGAAAGCAGCTCAAAGCGAATATCACGAAAATTATCAGTGATTTAGATTTTGGGCTTACCAATGCCGATTCGATCAAAAGCCGCAGAGACTACAACCGATATATCATTGACTATCCCTCGTCACTGTCCGCTGCCTATCTGAAGGAACAGCTTATCGTTGAAACAGCTATCTATCAAAGAGCCTATCCTACGAAGATAATGACAGCAGACAGCCTGATCTATCAATATCTTCACGAAAACGGATACGATGCTTTTATTAAGCAATATGATTTAGAGCCGTTTACGCTGAATGTTCAGACCGCAGAACGGACAATGCTTGACAAGATGTATGCTCTGGCAGATTATTATCTGCTAAATACCACAACGGAACACTCAAGGCACATCTACGATATTTACAAACTGTATGAGATTGTAACGATCGATGATACGCTGAAAGAACTTGCATTATCTGTCGCTGAGGAGCGTAGACCGCATAAAATGTGCCTTTCGGTTCAAGAGGGTGCAAATGTCACCGATATTCTCCGAGAGATCATTGATAAGAAGATTTATAAGGAGGACTACGATACAATAACCGCACCTCTGCTGTTTGAAACCGTTCCCTATGATACAGCGATCACAGCGTTAGAGAATATTCTTCACAACGGCATTTTTGAAAAGCTCTGATATAGTTATACAGGCACAGCCCGACAAGGACTGTGCCTTGTCTTTTTCAGATCAGCTTTGTAAGCTCCACATTTTTGATGTAGACCTTATGTCTGAATCTCTGTTCCCACCCGTTGCCATAGCCATTCGGGAACTTCAAGCCCACCAAATGACCGACACACCACGATACAATATAGCCGTTTTCTTCGGTGTAGCCTTTGTGTGCGGAGGAAGCTCCGACCACAGCACTGATTGCACGGCTTACACTGGGCTTTTCGCCAACGATCAAAATTGACATATATCGACTTTCTATCTTTTTTATTTCCCAAAATTAAAAAATGCTTGATTTCGGGAAATAGACGTGGTAAAGTCAGACAATATCACCGCTGCTGTCCATTCGGGACGCTTATCCCAAGATGCTGATTGCAAGGACACGCCACGATGCCTATCAGTATGAAGGCATAAAGATCATTGACTTTTCGGACTGGCTCACAAACACATAACGCAGTCTGTTTCCCAAAATCAAAAAAATTCACAAGTTTGGGAAACAGGAAACAAACACCTTTCTCCTAAATTTCATATCAAAATAGGAGAAAAGCATCTGATTATCAAAGCACATTTCCTGATATGGGGAGTGTGCTTTGATTATTTTGAATTGTTGTACGATCTGAGTCGAAAATACACCTCAGTTGTGATATTGACTGGAATACTCGTCCCCGATATATCCTGCCTTTCTGAGTGCAAAGATAACCTTTGCAGCGGTATCCTTGTCAACCTCAAGCCAATCACGAATCTGTTTGTTGGAGGTGTACTTGTCAAGCGAAATATGGTAAACAAGCATATCCATATCTTTCTCCGAAATGCCCTCAACCTTAACAGAATCAAGCGGAGCAAAGTTATGTATGCTTACAGAGAAAGAAGGCTTATTCTCCGTCTTAGGTGCAAGGCACGCATCGTCAGGCTCATCGTAATTGTCATAGAACCTGAACTCGTCCTCATTATCGTCAAGCTCAATATCGTCCTCGTCATCACCGTACTTCTCACGGAAACACTCGTTGATCTTGCCATTGCTTTCACCGAGCTTATATGCAGCGTAGGTAACTCCTGCCACAGCACCGAGTCCGACAATTCCCTTAATGATCTTCTTTACGTTCATAATAGAAACCTCCACATTTTTCAGTATTCCACGGGTTCACCGTAGTTGATTTTTTTGATCGATTTGATATTCGCTCCGAGGTCAAGACCGTTCCAGTTGTAATACCCCCATGAGCCTGAGAATGCCACGCAGGACGGTAAGTTATGATCGTCATAGATAAACTCGACGATACACTTTCCGCTGCCGCCGAAGTTGTGATATTTCCCCTCACCATCATCGGCATATCCCTTGCTGTCGCATATCTTTGTAGTAAACTGCGTACCGTTTTCAAGCTCGATCAGGAAACGATCTCCGCAGTATCCGTACCATACGCCCATTGCACAACAGTAATCCCCGTACTCATCACGGCGTATTCCGGTTCCTGTTATGGTATCGACCTTTGAACCGTATATTGCCCCTGAGCTGGGCATAGCCGTCAGCCCCGAAGCTCTTTCGCCTGCAAAGCAGTTTGTCCAACCATCCTCATACGGAAAGTCATATATGACCTCAACCGTTTCGGTCTTGCCGTCAGCGGTTGAAGGTATTACGGAATATCCGTCTTTTTCTTCCGCAGAAAGAATAGGTTCGACTGTCACTGTGTACTCTGTATTCTCACGCAGACCTGTTATGTAGCAGAGGTCATTGCCTTTGAACACAAAGTACATATTATCGCTGAAAGCATAGTTATCATCATGAGCCGTGCAGCTCACAGAATAATCACAGTCAGGCTCAGAATCCCACGATACTTTCAAGCAGGAAACAGAAATCGTCGATACATTCAGGTTATCTGCTGTCAGCTCGATCAGTTCAGGTTCGGAAGGTACTCCCGAAAACTCCATAATAAAGCCCATGATAAGGCTGATCGCTTTCCTCTGTATATCAGGATCAAACATCTTTCTTTTTCTGCTCCTTTTCCTTTACCTTCATTTCTTTCACGAAAGCACGGTATTTCGCTGTATATTCATAGGACTTGCCGAAAATGTTGACGGCAGCCTTGTATAAATTCGGCTCATGTTCCTCGATGATCGCAAGTTCTTCATTGATGTGCTTGCTGAACGGACAGCCTACACAGCCTGTTCTCCGCAGACCGTATTCCGTGTAGCATCGGGAGTGCTGAACATCGAATAACTGCTCATAGTCCTTTTTATCACCGTCCGTGTACCAAAATACCGGACGGAATGTGTTGCACCCCTTAGACTTGCTTTCAGAAAAACAAGTCTTGTAAGCCGCCGAACGGATACCGCCCTCAGCCTGTCGGATACCCGTTATATCCAAGTCTGCATCATGTTCCTTGACGATACGCTTTGCGGGCTTCTTTTTCGCATATTCACAGCACTTGTTGGATATGGGGAAATCCGGCGGATTCTGCATGATAAACTCTTTCAGGAAACGGTTGCGATAGATAGAAAATCTGCTGATTTTCTGAACACCGTCCTCATCAGAGTATCGCTCTCCGCACCACCATTGCAGAGCCGTCTTACACCGAGGGTATCTCTGCAACAGCACTTCAAGCGGTTCGTCCTCCCACTGAAATCCGTGAGCCTGCAATCGCATCATCTGTTCGGAAACGTATTTTGACAGGAAAGGGATGCCATACTGCTTCACACAGTTCGGGATAGGCTTATCGGGTTTGACACGCTCAATGGTAATGCCGTATTTCTGTTCAAGATAGTCTAGATGTTCCTTTGTAGCGGAGTATTCCAGTCCCGTATCTATCCAAAAATACTTGACCTTGCCGTCCTCATCGACCTTGTGAATCAGGTCAAGGACAATATCGCTGTCAGAACCGCCGCTGATACTGCACACAGGAGCATAAGACCGCATCAGTATGCGTTGTGATTTGCACATACTGGTATAAATGGTGTAGTTGTTGTTTTCTGCACACTTGTTCAGGACTTTATCAAGCATCGTGAAGCCCTCCCAAGATGTGTGCGATCACATCGATTGTCCACCCATTGCCGATACACTTGTATCGCTGGGTATTGGAAATGCCTGCCGTGTAGTTGTCGGGAAGTGTCTGCAAACGCTCCGCTTCAATGGGTGTAAGCTTACGGATAATATAATCACCGTCAGGCAGGTCGATCTTATATAGACCTGTCTTAGCCCCCTGACCGCCGCCGTTTGCGGAAAGCGTAACAGATTTACCGACTACCGAATAGATACGTTGTCCCTGTCCGCCCTTGCCATACTGTCCGATACGAACAGGAGAACATACAAGAGAATCTTTCTGCACCGTAGTCAGGCAGTTAGATTTACCGTCCTCACGAATTTCGATGTGCT
>CALBHM010000282.1 GCA_937892835.1 uncultured Ruminococcus sp.
ATAATCGTAAATATTTTTCAGGGTCATCAAATCCCGACTTAAGTTCATATAGCTTCACTGTTACAAAGTCGAATACAGATGCCGTTCCCCCAACCGAGGAAGTTTACGATTTCGAGGTTGCGCTTGGCAAAACACTAAGCCTTTCATACAAGGCAAAGTGTGATATCTACTGGATGTCTTCCGACCCTTCAATCGCCAAAATCGGCAAAACATCAACAAGTGTCATATCATTCGGTTCATATAAAGAAGTTTCCAGCAGCTGTGAAATTATTCCGGTGAAAGAGGGTATTGTTACAATTTACGCAGCAGACAGTAACGGATATGCACTTAATTCCGCAAAAGTGAAAGTAAAAAAATCCGAAACGGTCACGCCTGAGGTGCCAAGCAAAGATACTACCGTCTGTAGCCAGACAATGATTATTAATAAGAACACTACAATCTCAAACCAAACGATTAACAAGGATTTATATATACCCCAAAATGTAACCTTAACACTTTCCGGAAATGTCACAGTCAATGGAAACATATATGTGTTCGGAACTCTGAATAATAATGGTTCTTTGGTTGTGAATGGGACTTTGAATTGTCTGTGGTATGGAACCATGATGTCGGCCGGAAACTATAATTATGGATACTTTAACAATAAAGGATCAGCAAATATCGATACACTTAATGTCAGAGATAATTACTTAGATTATAAACTATCTCATAATTATGGTGAGTGGAATGTTATCAAAAAACCGACAGAAACGGCCACAGGATTAAAAGAGCATACGTGTAAAAATTGTGGTTATACAGAAACGGAAGTTATACCTAAATTAGATTTATCTTCTAACGTTCTCGGAGATGTAAACGGTGATGGAAAAATAAATTCAAACGATGCGCTCACGGTTCTTCGTTATTCCGTAGACCAAATTACTCTTACGGATGCTCAGTTCACTGCCGGAGATGTAAACAAAGACGGAAAGCTTAATTCAAATGACGCATTAAGAATTTTGCGGTATTCCGTAGGTCAGATAACCGAGTTCTAATGTTTTGAGAGGCATAGTTTTCTATTTGGTTCTATGACAAAGTCATAGAAAATATAACATTTTTTGTTTTGCAAATAATCAACCACACCAAAAATCTCCCCGACTACGACGTAATCGGGGAGATAGCTATATTTTTTATTTTTCTGCGGCGGCTTCGATTGTTTTACGGATCTCGTCCGCACCCTCGCCGTTGGAGGCTGAGAACGGTATGATTTTCACATCGCCGAACTCCGCAAGCTCCGTGTGGATATCCTCCATACGCTTGGTGCGCTCGGTTTTGTTGAGCTTGTCGCTCTTTGTCATAACGACGATGAAATCATAGCCTGCCGACTGCATGAACCGCATCATGTCAAGGTCGTCCTTCGTCACAGGGTGGCGCATGTCCGTCAGCTGAACGACAAGGCGAATGTTTCTCTCGGAGGTGAAGTAGCCCTCCATGAGGTCAGCCCATCGCTTTTTCTCGTTGAAATTGACCTTGGCATAGCCGTAGCCCGGCAGGTCAACCAGCTTTATTCCGTCGCAGTCAAAGAAGTTGACTGTGACCGTCTTGCCCGGAACGGAGCTGACTCTCGCAAGGTTCTTCCTGTTAAGAATCTTATTGAGCATGGACGATTTGCCGACATTTGAACGTCCCGCAAACGCAATCTCGATATGCTCGCTCGCAGGGAGCTGCTGAGCCGTGCCGTATGAAGCCTCGTATTTTACTTTGTCAAATCTCATTTGTCTATCCTCAGATTCGCATTGCCGTGTAGCCGGATTCTTTCTGTGCCACTGCGGCGATGCTTTTTCTTTCTTTTTCTTCCTTGGGTGTCACGAGCGCAATCTCAAAGACCTCGTCCAATTCCGTGACGGGAACAAATTTCAATGCTTCCTTGACCTTTTCGTCAATCTCGCTGAGATCTGGAACGTTTTTCTGCGGAATGATGACAGTCTTGATTCCCATTCTGTAAGCCGCCATTGTCTTTTCACGCAGACCGCCGATCGGGAGCACACGACCTCTAAGTGAAATTTCACCCGTCATGGCTACAAACTGGTTGACAGGGGTGTTCGTAAGAGCCGAGAGCAAGGCGGTTGCCATTGTTACGCCTGCCGACGGGCCGTCCTTCGGAACCGCACCCTCGGGAACGTGAATATGAATGTCCTTTTCCTTATAGAAATTATGATTAACTCCGTATTTATCCGCCTTGCTTCTGATGAAGCTGACCGCCGCCATTGCCGATTCCTTCATGACGTCGCCGAGCGAGCCTGTCAGCTCAATTTTGCCGGTTCCGTCAAAGACTGCTGCCTCAACCTGAAGCATTTCGCCGCCGACACTCGTCCATGCAAGTCCGTTCACAACGCCGATTTCAGTTTCCTTATCAACCGAGAGCGGAAGATATTTTTGCGGTCCGAGCAGTTTTTCAAGGTTTGCTTCCTTAACGGTGAGTGATTTTGATTCACCGCCGACGATTTCCGCTGCCGCTTTTCTGCAAAGTGCGGCAATCTTCTGTTCAAGCTTTCTTACGCCTGCTTCACGGGTGTAGCCGTCAATCAACGCATAAAGTGCCTTATCGTTTATCTTGAACGTTCTGCCGTTGAGTCCGTGCAGCTTTGCCTGCTTAGGTACAAGGTGCTTCTTGGCAATGTTGAACTTTTCTTCATTAGTGTAGCCCGGGAGTTCGATAATCTCCATTCTGTCGAGCAGGGGAGCGGGGATAGTCGAAGCGTCATTTGCCGTTGTAATGAACATGACCTTGCTCAGGTCAAATTCAAGCTCAATATAGCGGTCAACAAATGTGCTGTTCTGCTCGCCGTCAAGTGCTTCAAGCAGTGCCGACGATGGATCACCCTTGTAGTCAGAACCGAGTTTGTCAATTTCATCAAGCAGGATAATCGGGTTCTGCGTGCCGGCTTGTTTAACTGCATTAATAATTCTGCCCGGCATTGCGCCGATATAGGTCTTTCTGTGACCTCGAATTTCTGCTTCATCGCTTGTTCCGCCGAGTGAAATTCTCGCAAAGCTTCTGCCCATCGCCGTTGCAATGCTCTTGGCGATAGAGGTCTTTCCGACCCCGGGAGGGCCTACAAGGA
>CALBHM010000283.1 GCA_937892835.1 uncultured Ruminococcus sp.
GCTTATGAGCGCATTCGCAACAATTATGATGCACCTTTCCCGTTTCTCGGAGGAGATTATCCTCTGGTCGAGCTGGGAGTTTAAGTTCATTGAGCTTGACGACAGCTTCACGACAGGCTCAAGCATCATGCCGCAGAAGAAGAATCCCGATATGGCCGAGCTTGTCAGGGGCAAGACAGGCCGTGTTTACGGAGACCTTTTCACAATGCTCACCGTTCTCAAGGGTATTCCGCTTGCATACAACAAGGATATGCAGGAGGACAAGGAGTGCATATTTGACAGCATTGCTACCGTTAAGCAGTGTCTTAAGGTCTTTGCTCCGATGATTGAAACAATGAAGGTCATCAAGGAGAATATGTATTCCGCAGCTCAGAAGGGCTTCATCAACGCAACCGACCTTGCCGATTATCTTGCGAAGAAGGGACTTCCTTTCAGAAGCGCATATAAGATTGTCGGTCAGATCGTTGCTCATTGCATTGATAACGGACTTGTTCTTGAAACAATGCCGCTTGAGGATTACAAAAAGTACAGCGATTTGTTTGAGGAGGATCTCTTCACCGAGATTTCTCTCGAGACCTGTGTTTCCAAGAGAATTTCGGCAGGCGGAACGGGTCCTGAATCCGTTGAGAAGCAGATTGCTTACGTTGAAAAATTTATTTAAAATTAAAAATATTTGGGCTGTCCTGATGAACAGCCCTTTTGTTCTAATTAAGTATTTGAAAAATTTGTTAAATGATGTATAATTACAGGAGGGTGATACCGATGGTTAATTTGAAAGGCAGAGATTTTCTGAAATTGCTTGATTTCACAAGCGAGGAGATCGAGTATCTTCTTGAACTTGCGGCGGATTTGAAAGCAAAGAAGAAAGCGGGAATTCCGCACAGAATGCATGAGGGCAAGAATGTTGCGCTCATCTTTGAAAAGACAAGCACAAGAACACGCTGCAGCTTCGAGGTCGGCGCAAACGATCTCGGCATGGGCTCAACCTATCTTGCCGAGGGTTCGCAGATAGGCAAAAAGGAGAGTATTGCCGACACGGCGAGGGTTCTCTCGGGCATGTTTGACGGCATCGAGTACCGCGGCTACGGACAGGAGCTTGTCGAGGAGCTTGCAAAGTATGCGAGCGTTCCCGTATGGAACGGCCTTACAAATGAATTTCACCCGACTCAGATTCTTGCCGACTTTCTGACTATCAAGGAACAGTTCGGTCATCTTAAGGGAATCAACTTCGTTTACATGGGCGACGCAAGGTACAATATGGGCAATTCGCTCATGGTCGGCTGTGCTAAAATGGGTATCAACTTCACCGCATGCGCACCGAAGAAGTATTTCCCCGATCATGACCTTGTTGACACCTGCAAGGCGATTGCAAAGGAAAACGGCTGTGAAATTAAATTCAGCGAGAATCCCACGGAAGCCGTAAAGGATGCAAACGTAATTTACACGGACGTTTGGGTTTCGATGGGCGAGCCGATGGAGGTTTGGAAAGAAAGAATTGACGACCTTATGCCGTACCAGGTCAATCAGAAGCTTATGGATGCAGCGGCAGACGACGTTGTGTTTATGCACTGCCTGCCCGCTTATCACGACCATAAGACAAAGGTTGGCAAGGAGATCGGCGAAAGATTCGGCTGTGACGCTCTTGAGGTCACGGACGAGGTCTTTGAAAGCGAACGTTCAATCGTTTTCAGAGAGGCAGAAAACAGAATGCACACTATAAAAGCAGTTATGGCGGCGACATTATGATTAAAAAAGTTTACATTGTACTTGAAGACGGACACATTTTTGAAGGCAAAAGCTTCGGCGCAGAGGGCGAGGCTCTCGGCGAGCTTGTCTTTACAACAGGTATGGGCGGATATATCGAAACGCTCACCGACCCCAGCTATTACGGACAGATAGTCATGCAGACCTTCCCTCTTATCGGCAACTACGGCATCATGGAGGAGGACTTTGAAAGCGACAGGTCCTACGTCAGCGGCTACGTTGTCAGGGAGTGGTGCGAGCTGCCGTCCAATTTCAGGACGGAGTATGATCTCGACACCTTCCTCAAGAAGCAGGGAATAGTCGGCGTTTACGGTGTTGACACCCGTGAGATTACGAGAATAATCCGTGAAAAGGGCGTTATGAACGCAAAAATCGTCAGCTCGGTTGACAATATCGACTATGACGAGATCAAGGCTTACAAAATTGTTGACGCAGTCAAGAGCGTAAGCTGCAAGGAAAAATATACGGTATCGGACGAGGGAGCGAAGTATAAGGTTGCGCTGCTCGACTACGGTGCAAAGAAAAATATCGTTCGTGAGCTTGTCGCAAGGGGCTGCGAGGTCACAGTTTTCCCGTATGACACCTCAGCTCAGGAGATTATCGAGATGAATCCCGACGGAATCATGCTCTCGAACGGCCCCGGTGACCCGGAGGAAAACATCGTTCCGATTGAAAACATAAAGGAGCTTGCCGGCCAATTCCCGATTTTCGGAATCTGTCTCGGTCATCAGCTCACCGCTCTTGCAATGGGCGGCAAAACCATGAAGCTCAAATACGGCCACAGAGGTGTTAACCAGCCGGTCAAGCAGCTTGAAACCGGCAGAACCTATATTTCAAGCCAGAACCACGGCTATGCGGTCGTCGCGGAAAGCCTTGACAGACGATACGCAAGGGAGAGCTTCATCAACGCAAACGACGGCACATGCGAGGGCATGGAATACAGAAGCAAGCAGATTTTTACCGTTCAGTTCCACCCCGAGGCATGCTCAGGCCCGAAGGACACCAAGTTCCTGTTTGACAGGTTCATTTCAATGATGGGAGGAAAAAACAATGCCGCTGAATAAAGACATAAAAAAGGTACTTGTTATCGGTTCCGGTCCTATCGTTATCGGTCAGGCGGCTGAGTTCGACTACGCCGGTGCACAGGCCTGCCGTGTCCTTAAGGATGCAGGGCTTGACGTTGTGCTTGTCAATTCCAACCCTGCAACAATCATGACGGATAATGCGCTCGCCGACGAGATTTATCTCGAGCCGCTGACGCAGGAGACCGTCAAGAGAATTATTGAAAAAGAACATCCCGATTCGATTCTTGCCGGACTCGGCGGACAGACGGGACTTACAATAGCCATGCAGCTCGCTCAGAACGGCTATCTCGAAAAGATGGGCGTCAAGCTGCTCGGCACGAATGCCGAAGCCATTGACAAGGCGGAGGACAGGCAGCTTTTCAGAGACACGATGCTCAAAATCGGTCAGCCTGTCGTTCCGTCGGATATCGCAAATACGGTTGACCATGCAGCTGAAATTGCGGCCGAAATCGGCTATCCTGTTATTATCCGTCCCGCTTTCACCCTCGGAGGTGCAGGCGGAGGAGTTGTATATAATGAAGAAGAATTAAGAATTATTGCGTATAACGGACTTGAGCTTTCACCCATCAATCAGATTCTTGTCGAGCGTTTCATCGGCGGCTGGAAGGAGATTGAGTTTGAGGTTATGCGTGACAGCGTGGGCAACGTTATCGCTGTCTGCTCAATGGAAAACTTTGACCCGGTTGGCGTTCACACCGGCGACAGTATCGTTATCGCTCCGGCCGTTACGCTTTCGGACAAGGAATATCAGATGCTGCGTTCCGCTTCGCTTGATATTATTACCGAGCTTGGCATTGAGGGCGGCTGTAACTGTCAGTTTGCGCTCAATCCCGAGAGCTTTGAGTATTCCGTTATCGAGGTTAACCCGAGAGTTTCCCGTTCGTCTGCTCTCGCTTCAAAGGCGACAGGCTATCCGATTGCAAAGGTTACGACCAAAATTGCGCTCGGCTATACGCTTGACGAAATCAGAAACGACATCACGGGCAAGACCTGCGCCTGCTTCGAGCCTACGCTTGACTATGTTGTTGTCAAGTTCCCGAAGTGGCCGTTTGATAAGTTCGTCGGCGCAAGCCGTAAGCTCGGCACTCAGATGAAGGCAACCGGCGAGGTCATGTCGATCGCTCCGAGCTTTGAAATGGCTGTCATGAAGGCTGTCAGAGGCGCAGAAATTTCACTTGAAACACTCAATTATAATAAATTCCCCGAGGATATGGATGTCGTTGAACGTCTCCATGAGCAGGACGACCTGCGAATCTTCGCCGTGTTCAAGGCTCTCAAGGAGGGCGTAAGCATTGAGAAGATTCATGAAATCACAATGATTGACGAATGGTTCCTCGGAAAGCTCAAGAATCTTGCCGACTACGAAAAAATGCTCGAGAGTGGCAAGCTTGACAAGGACTACTACGAAAAGGGCAAGAAATACGGCTACAAGGATTCTACGATTCTCAAAATGGCCGGCAAGCTCCCCGAAAAGACACTTGACGCCGTTTACAAGATGGTTGATACCTGCGGCGCAGAGTTCAAGGCAGAAACACCCTATTTCTACTCGACATATGACACCGACTGCGAGTCAAGAGAGATCGAAAGAGGGGAGAAGGAGCGAATTATCGTTCTCGGCTCGGGTCCCATCCGTATTGGTCAGGGTATCGAATTCGACTATTCCTCCGTTCACTGCGTATGGACTCTCAAGGAGCTCGGATACGAGGTTATCATTGTAAACAACAACCCCGAGACGGTTTCGACAGATTTCGACACGGCGGACAGACTTTATTTTGAACCGCTAAACGATGAGGATGTAATGAACATCATCAAGGTTGAAAAGCCTGTAGGTGTTGTTGTTGCCTTCGGCGGTCAGACGGCTATCAAGCTCACGAAGTTCCTTGATGAGAACAATATTCCGATTCTCGGTACATCGGCCGAGGGTATAGACATCGCCGAGGACAGAGAGCGCTTTGACGAATTGCTCGAAAAGTTCGGCATTAGCAGACCGAAGGGTCAGACTATCATGGATACCGAGGACGCTATCAGAGCCGCAAACGAGCTTGAATATCCTGTTCTTCTCCGTCCTTCCTACGTTATCGGCGG
>CALBHM010000284.1 GCA_937892835.1 uncultured Ruminococcus sp.
CTATTCATGATGACGGAACGGTTGATCGGATTGTTGTCAGCTTTTCAGCACAGGATAGCTCCGCATGTGCAATGCTTGCGTATTGCTACGCATATATGGCCGGTCTTTTAAAAAACGAAGAGTACAAAAGCCTTGCCGAGAAAATGAGACAGAAATTGAAATTCGTGACAAGGCGAAACGGCATTGTTGATTTTTCACAGGGGGATACTCACGGAATCGGATTCTATTCCGAAAAGCTTTGTATTGTTCCCGCTGCACAAGGATTCACTGTTGCGGCGGACGAGATTCTGAATAATTTATAAAATTTAATTGAAGTTTATAAAATTAATTTTGCGAAAAGGAGGGCTTGGTATGATTGATTTGCACTGTCACCTTCTTCCGGGAATGGATGACGGCTCGAAAAATATGGACGTATCCGTTCAAATGTGTCGAATTGCAAGACAGAACGGAATAAAACACATAGTGTGCACTCCACATATTACTACCGTCGGAGACATAGATAATTTCGTGAAAATGAGAAATGGCAAGCTCCGTGATTTGCAAGGTGTAATCAACAACCTTGGCCTTGGTATAACGCTTTACCCGGGTGCGGAGGTGTTTGTTGATGACGATATTTTCTTTTCGACAGATCTCAAGCGACTTGCTGTTAACGGCAGCAGGTACATTCTTGTTGAGTTTGCGTTCAGAAATGTTTCAATGAAAAGAATCGTAAGCTATCTTAACGCAATAATAGATATGGGACTCATTCCCATTGTGGCGCACCCGGAGCGATATGAATATTTTCAGTTTGACTATGATGAGGTTAACACGCTGATACGCAACGGAGTTCTGTTTCAAATAAATGCCTCGAGTTTGGCAAGTCTTGACGGTCCGCAGGAATTTGAACTTGCATATGCTATGGCCTATACGGGAGCGGCATCTTTTATTGCGACCGATGCACATTCGTCTCATTACAGAATGAACGACCTCATGAACATGATGAATTTCTTCCCTCCCGACATAAGCCAGTTTAATATGCAAATGATGGTTCATGATGCGGCCAAATGTGTGCTCACGGATAAGGAAATCCCTCTTGTCAATCGTGGCGAAATATACAAAAGAGGCTTTTAAGGTTGACTATTTGCGAAATATAAACTATAATTAAACAATGGAGATGATTCGAAAATGCAGGAATTGGACGTCGGCAAGAATATATACTATAATGAATCCGGTCCGTCGCTTGATATGGGTAGACTGGCCAAGAATCTTATATCAAAGCTTTGGATCATGCTGCTTGTCGGTGCGATTTTCTCGGGTGCGGCCTTTGCGATTGCAAAAGCAACATATGTCGAAACGTACAGGGCGTCCATGACATTGGGATTTATGTCGACTCAATATGTTATAGTTAAGGACTATTCAAACAGTAAGGATTCAACTCCGCAGTATAAGCAGGAAACAAAGTTTTCCGCAGGAAATCAGATTTCTTATTATCAATATCTTATAAAAGGCAGTGAAATGCTGTCTACGATCCAGCAGACACTTGCCGCCGATGAGGTTGGCAAGGAGTATTCAACCTCATTTATTGAAGACAGTCTTTCGATTGAGGATACCGGTATCGACGGATTCTTCCAGATAAGTGTTACCAGCACGGATCAGGGCTATTGCGAAAGAGCACTGAAGGTTGTTCTTGAAAAATTCCCGGAATATGTTCAGGGATATGATAACACAATTTCAATCAAGCTTATTAAAAATCCGACAGCTCCCGTTGTTGCCAATTCGGATGACGCAACAACAAAGGCTCTTTACGGCTTTATTGTAGGTGCTGTAATAGTTGCATTTATTGTATTTATTATAACAATTACGACGAACACAGTTCTCACGCTCGACAATATGAGACGAGAGATTAACGTTACCGTTCTCGGTTCTGTTCCGTTGCTTGAGAAAAGGTCGGGACTTTTCAACCAGAAGAAGAAATCGCCACAGGGTTCATTGCTGATTACCGACACGTCAAAGGTCAGCTTTGCCTTTGTCGAAAGCTTTAAGGCAATCAGAACAAAAATTGAAAATGTTAAAGCGGAGAAGGGGTACAAAGCCTTTGTTGTAACAAGTACCTATGAGGATGAGGGCAAAACAACCGTTGCGGTTAATATTGCGTGCTCGCTCGCCCAAAAGGGCAAGTCGGTTCTTCTTATTGACAGCGACCTCAGAAAACCGGCCGTTCTTCATGCCGTCGGTGTTAAGAGCGACACCAGATATGGTCTTATTCCGATAATTAAAGGAACGTCAACGTATGTTGATTCTATTAAGTTTATTAAATCTCTCGGAATTTTTGTTTTGCCGACCGGCGGTATCTCACTGAAATCAACCGAAGTTCTTGATACGGACAAGGTTAAAGCGGTTATAGAGCAAGCCCGCAATGAATTTGACTATATTATCATAGACTCCCCGCCGGCTCACGTCGTTTCGGACAGCCTGGTTATAGCACCGCTTGCCGATGGAATTATTTATAATATTCGCCGTGATTACGCAAAGGTATCGGAGATTAACCGTACACTTGATGAAATAAGAAGTGCCGATATTGAGATTATCGGTGCAGTATTTACGATGAGTGCCGGTGAAGAAAACAGCAGATATTATCGCCGCAAGGGATATATGCGCTATGGCGGATATTACGGCAGATACGGACGCAAAAAGAAGCAAAGCTCGGGCGGTTACGGTTATGGCTACGGTTATGGTAACGGCTACGGCTACGGCGGATATGGCTACGGCGGCTACGGTTACGGTTATGGTAACGGCTACGGTTATGGCAACGGTTACGGTTATGGTAACGGCTACGGCTACGGCTACGGCGGATATGGCTACGGGGCACCCCCCCCAAAAAAAGGAAAGGGAAAAAGGAAAC
>CALBHM010000285.1 GCA_937892835.1 uncultured Ruminococcus sp.
GTAATCGCTATCACTGTCTGCGCCGTTACATTCTCCGTTTCGGCTGCTAACGAGGATAAGACGACAAGCGAGGTTGCAACAACCTCTCAGAGCGAGGAAGCAACAGCAACGACATCAAATTCCGATAACGGCAAGGGTCTCGGCCTTCTTGCAGCCGCTATCGTTACAGGTCTTTCAGGCGTCGGCGGCGGTATCGCCGTTGCAGCAGGTGCTCCGGCAGCTATCGCAGCAACAAGCGAAGACGCTAAGGCATTCGGTAAAGCTCTTATCTTCGTTGCCCTCGGTGAATCAATCGCCCTTTACGGCGTTGTTATTTCAATCCTTATTCTTAACAAGATCTAAGGTGAGATTATGCGTCTTTATCTGATTTGTGACAATGAGGACACGGCTCTCGGCATGCGCCTTGCAGGAATCGAAGGCACAGTAACCGAGAATAAGGATGAGGTTCATGAGCTTTTTGAAAAAGCGGCTCAGGATTCCGACATCGGCATAATCCTCATCAATCAAACGCTTGTGTCCCTCTGTTCGGACGAAATCAGTGCGTTTCGCAAGGCACACTCTCTGCCGCTGATAATAGAAATTCCGGACAGACATTCGGACGGTACAAGCAACTCGATCGCCGACTATGTAAGCGAAGCGATCGGAATTAAAATATAATTACCGAAACTCCAAAAGGAGGAGTAATTTTGAACAGCAACTTGAACAAAACAGAACGTTTTCTCAAGGCAATAAATTCGGACGCCGATGCACGCTGCGATAAAATTAAGCAGGACGTTGACGAATACATCGAAAACGAGATAAAAAAGACGCGCCGTCTTGCTCGTCAGAATGTACGTCCCGTCAGAAGCAGTGAGTTTGACCGTCTTAACGAAGAAATCAACGCCGAGCTATCCGAAACCGAGACAAAGGAAATTGAAAAGCTTGTTGCTCGCCGCAGTGAAATAACCGACAAGGTGTTCGCACAAGCGGTTGAAAAAATCAAAGCTTTTGCAAAAAGTGACAGCTATCACAATTTTCTCATAAACAGCGTATCAAATATTAAGGCTGCAATCGGCGACGACGCAGTTATCGTTCTCAGCCCCGACGACAAACCGTTTGAAGCCGAAATCAAGGCTTTAGGTAATGACGTAAAGTACGACGAATTTATAAAGCTCGGCGGCTGTAAGGGCGAAAATCTTCGCACGGCAATGACTGCCGATGATACGCTCGACGCACGCCTTGAAACGGAAAAGCAGAAATTCTACAGCTACTCCGGCTTATCCTTATCTCTTTGACAGAAGGAGCAAACATAATGGAAAATGTTATATATTCAATAAACGGTCCTGTTGTTTCTGTTAAAGGAAAGACCGACCTGCAAATGACCGAAATGGTATTTGTCGGAAATCAGCGCCTTATCGGCGAGGTCATCAGAATCGACAGTGACGAGACTGTTATTCAGGTCTACGAGGAAACCTCCGGACTCAGACCCGGCGATCCCGTTTTTCCGACAGGCTCTCCCCTTTGCATTACTCTCGGACCGGGAATTCTCAGCAATATTTTCGACGGAATCGAAAATCCGCTCAACGATATTGCCGCAAGCGCAGGCTCGTTTATCCCGAGAGGCCTGCATCCCTCATCACTTAATGAGGAAACCGAATGGGAAGTTACAATCACAGTTAAAAAGGGTGACAAGCTCAATGGCGGCGCAGTCTACGCCACAACACCCGAGAAAGCCCTTATTCATAAAATTATGGTTCCTCCCGAGCTTAGCGGTGAGGTTGTTGATGTTAAGCCTGACGGAAAATACAGGGTTAACGATACCGTAATCACATTAAAAGATGAACTCGGCAAGCTTCATGAGCTTACGCTGTGCCGCAAATGGCCTATCAGAACGCCGAGACCGATCGCCAAAAGGCTTCCGCCGGAAAAGCCGCTTATTACAGGTCAGCGTGTAATTGATACACTGTTCCCGCTTGCAAAGGGCGGCGCAGCCGCTATCCCCGGCGGATTCGGAACAGGAAAAACAATGACTCAGCATCAGCTTGCCAAGTGGTGCGACGCAGATATAATTATTTACGTCGGCTGCGGCGAGCGTGGAAACGAAATGACACAGGCTCTTAAGGAATTCGGTGAGATTACCGACCCGAAATCCGGCAGGCCCCTCACCGACCGCACCGTGCTTATCGCAAACACATCTAACATGCCGGTTGCCGCCCGTGAGGCTTCAATATACACAGGTATCACGATAGCCGAATATTATCGTGACATGGGCTACCACACCGCAATGATGGCCGACTCAACCTCACGTTGGGCAGAGGCTCTGCGTGAGATAAGCGGACGACTTGAAGAAATGCCCGCCGACGAAGGCTTCCCGGCTTACCTGCCGTCGAGACTTTCCGAGTTCTATGAGCGTGCAGGCTACGTTGAAACGCTCAACGGACAGGACGGCTCTATCTCCGTTATCGGTGCGGTTTCTCCGCAGGGTTCGGACTTCTCCGAGCCTGTTACTCAGAATACAAAGCGTTTCACCCGCTGCTTCTGGGCACTTGATAAATCGCTCGCTTACGCGCGCCACTACCCGGCAATCAACTGGAACGACAGCTACAGCGAATATCTCAACGACCTTGCACCGTGGTACAACAAGAACGTAGGTTCTGACTTCATGGCTTGCAGAAACGAAATTGCATCACTGCTTGCCGAGGAAACAAGCCTCATGGAAATTGTAAAGCTCATCGGTTCGGATGTCCTTCCCGACGATCAGAAGCTTATCATTGAGGTTGCGAGAGTTATCCGTGTCGGCTTCCTTCAGCAAAACGCTTTCCACAAGGACGACACATACGTTTCTCTTGAAAAGCAGCTCAAAATGATGCAAATTATCCTTTACCTCTATCACAGAAGCAATGAAATCGTTGCTCTCAAGATTCCCCTTTCAAAGGTAACGGAGCTTAAATTATTTGACAAACTTGTTCAGATGAAATATGATATACCTAACGACAGACTTGACATGTTCGACGAATATTATAAGGAAATTGACGCTGCTCTTGCCTCTGTCAGTTCAAAGGAGGCGACCGCAAAATGATTATTGAACACATCGGTTTAAGTCAAATTAACGGTTCGCTTATCGTTCTTGACAACATCAAGGACGCTTCCTACGATGAAATGGTCGAGCTACGACTTGAGGACGGTTCATCAAGAACGGGCCGTATCGTTCAAATTGAAGGCGAAAAGGTCGTTATCCAGGTATTTGAAGGTACAAAGGGTCTTTCACTCGTCAACACCAAAACAAGAATGACCGGTCACCCGATTGAGCTTAGTCTTTCCCCCGAAATTGTCGGCAGAGTTTTTGACGGACTCGGCAGACCGATTGACGGTCTCGGAGAGGTTTATCCCGTTGAGAAGCGTGACGTTAACTCGTCGCCTATAAACCCCGTTTCGAGAGTTTACCCCAAGAACTATATCAACACCGGTATTTCGTCTATCGATGCGCTTATGACACTTATCAGAGGTCAGAAGCTGCCGATTTTCTCCGGCTCCGGTATGAAGCATAATGAGCTTGCCGTTCAGATTGTTCGTCAGGCTTCAATCTCAGACAGTGAGGACTTTGCAATCGTTTTCGCCGCAATGGGTGTTAAGAACGACGTTGCAAGCTATTTCCGTTCATCATTTGAAAAGGCGAACGTTATGCACAAGGTCGTTATGTTCCTGAATCTTTCAAATGACCCTATTGTCGAAAGAATCATCACACCTCGCTGTGCCTTGACCGCTGCGGAATATCTCGCATTTACGCTTGAAAAGAACGTGCTTGTTATCCTGACGGATATGACGTCATACGCAGAAGCCGTTCGTGAATTCAGCTCGTCAAAGGGCGAAATTCCAGCAAGAAAAGGCTTCCCGGGATATCTTTATTCCGACTTTGCGTCGCTCTATGAGCGTGCCGGAATCATTGAAGGCTCAAAGGGTTCACTTACTCAAATTCCCATTCTCACGATGCCGAACGACGATATCACCCACCCGATTCCCGACCTTACGGGCTACATCACCGAGGGACAGATCGTTCTCGACCGTGAGCTTGATTCAAAGGGAATTTATCCGCCGATCGGAATTCTTCCGTCTCTGTCACGTCTTATGAAGGACGGCATCGGCGAGGGCTTCACTCGTGAGGATCACAGCATACTCGCTAACCAGCTTTTCTCGTCATATGCTAAGGTGCAGGACGCTAAGAGCCTCGCAAGCGTTATAGGCGAGGATGAGCTTTCCGCTTCGGATAAACGTCTTTTGCAGTTTGGCAAAGACTTTGAAGCAAAGTTTATTTCACAATCACCTTATGAAAACCGTTCGATTCAGAAAACACTCGATCTCGGCTGGGAGCTTCTTTCCGAGCTGCCCAGAGAGGATCTCGACCGTGTTGACGACAAGACGATTGAGAAGTATTATAAGGGTAAATAATCCGTTTTAACTTTACGAAAGGAGAACAGTCGATG
>CALBHM010000286.1 GCA_937892835.1 uncultured Ruminococcus sp.
AACCCATCCAAGCTCTTCCGTAGCCTTTGTCGGGTCGGAATATACGGTTGCAAGGTCACCGGGACGACGTGGAACGATCTCGTACTTAATCTCTTTTCCACTCGCCTTTTCAAAAGCCTTTACAACGTCAAGAACACTGTAGCCGACGCCCGTTCCGAGGTTGTAGATGCAAACACCCTTTGACGAAGCGATCTTTTCAACCGCCTTGATGTGGCCGAGTGCAAGGTCAACAACGTGAATATAATCACGAACGCCCGTGCCGTCGGGAGTGTCATAATCATTGCCAAAAACGTTGAGATGATCCAGCTTGCCGACTGCAACCTGAGTTATATAAGGCATGAGATTATTCGGAATTCCGTTCGGGTTCTCACCGATACGTCCGCTCTCGTGTGCGCCGATAGGATTGAAATAACGGAGAAGCGCAACGCTCCAATCGTTATCCGAGGTATAAAGATCCTGAAGTATAAGCTCAATCATGTACTTTGTTGTACCATAGGGATTGGTCGTGCCGCCGATTTTCATTGTTTCATTAAGCGGTGACGGATTGTTCATTCCGTAAACGGTGGCCGATGAGCTGAAAACAATTCTCTTGCAGCCTGCGTCACGCATAGCTTCACAAAGCGTTACCGTTCCGCCGACGTTGTTTTCATAATATTCAAGCGGCTTTCTGACACTCTCGCCGACAGCCTTGAGTCCTGCGAAATGAATTACAGCATCAATCTTGTTCTCGGCAAAAACCTTGTCAAGACCCTCACGATCCCTGACATCGCACTCGCAGAAGGTGAAATCCTTTCCTGTAAGCTCTTTAATTCTCTTAAGCACCTCGGGAGAGCTGTTATAGAAGTTATCAAGAATAACTACCTCATAGCCTGCATTGAGCAATTCAACGCATGTGTGAGAGCCGATATAACCTGCTCCGCCTGTTACCAAAATTTTCATAAAATCACCCTCATTGACAAAATTTATCATATACTGTAATATTATATATGGTTTCAATTCAAAATGCAATATTTTAAAGAGGTATTTATGAATAATTTATCAGATATAAGCGTAATTAAATCCGTATTGAGCCGTCATGGCTTCACTTTTTCCAAGGCACTCGGCCAGAACTTTATAATCAACCCCGGCGTTTGCCCGAGAATTGCCGAGGAAGGCGGAGCAAGAGAGGGCGTCGGCGTGCTTGAGGTCGGCGCAGGAATCGGCGTGCTTACAGCTGAGCTTGCCAAGCGTGCGGACAAGGTTGTTTGCGTTGAGCTTGACACAAGACTTTTGCCCGTGCTTGATGAAACACTCGGTGAATTCGACAATGTTAAAATAATCAATGGCGATATACTTAAGGTTGACCTTCATAAAATTCTTGAAGAGGAATTCGGTGACATGCCGGTTGTTGTTTGCGCCAACCTCCCCTATTATATTACCTCCCCCGTTATCATGCGATTGCTCGAAAGCAAACTGAGAATCGAATCAGTTACGGTAATGGTTCAAAAGGAGGCGGCTGTCAGGCTTTGCGCCGACGTCGGCTCGAGAGATTCGGGAGCGGTCACAGTTGCCGTTAATTATTACGCCGAAGCGCAGAAGCTTTTCGACGTTTCAAGAGGTTCATTTATGCCCTCACCGAATGTCGACAGCGCAGTTATCAGACTTGATATTCTGAAAAATCCGCCGATTGAGGTCAGCGACGAGAAATTCTTCTTCTCCATGGTAAAGGCGGCGTTCAGTCAGCGCAGAAAGACGGCATCAAACGGAATAAGCGCAGGCACGGGAGTCCCGAAACCGACGGTTATCGAAGCGATTGAGGCCGCAGGTCTCTCCCCCACCGTCCGAGCCGAAGCCCTGACAATGGAGCAGCTCGGTGAGCTTTGCGAGGAGCTGAAAAAGCGAGCATAAAAAAACAACATAATCCCCTTAATGCAAACACTTGAAAATTGTTTCAAGAATGCTTTAGGGGGATTATGTTTAATAAATCAATCTTATATTTTTTGACATCATTTTTATCGTTAAACCAAAGCAGGCTGTTTTTTCTCCGCTTTCTTAACGTCAAAAAGACTTGTGAAATTAACAAGGAACAGGAGTAAATATGTTGCCCACATCGGAAGACTTTCGATAACGCCGTCCTTGCCGACCGTTGCGAGAAGAACAAGCATTGCAACAAGAACCGCACAGAAAATAACGGTCAGAGCAATAAATTTTTTGTTCTTCGTTTTTGCCATGTGCAAGAGGAACATGACGATCGGAGCGGCACAGCAGAACGCAAACACAAGCGCACCCGTCCAATGCGACATACATCTCAGCGACGTGAGAATAAGCTCCTCGCCTGCCGACGGAACATTGATAGTGACAAACATTGCCGCACAGCCGACCGAGCCGCTTATGATGCCGCCCTTGTTGCTGTAGCCGAACTTGCGATACATATAAATTGTATTTACAAAAATCGAAATCGGTGCAAAAATGCCCCACATCTTGAAATGCCACGGATATTCAAGGCCTATCATACTGGCTGTGAACTCAAACGGATTCTTGAAAAATCCGTACCATGTGATAAAGACACAGCCGAAAATCAGACTTATAAGTGCAAACACTTTATCGCCCTTACCAAGCTTACCGTAAAGGTATCTGTTGAGTAGAAATATGTAAAGAAGCATTATCACGCATGAGCCTGCAACCCAGATCGGGTAATAAATCGGCTTGAGAATTCCGGTATCTGCGGCAGGATAGGTGTCCGCTTTCATGAAGAAGCACATCCAGACCGCATAAATCGCAGTGAAAACAAGCCACATTATTGAATAGCCTTTAGAAATTTTCATATTATTTTTTGACATAAAAAATCCCTCCTTAATCAAATTATACATGAAAGGAGGGATTTTGACAACTATTATTTTTTTCTGAGCTTTTTAAAGAAATCCGAGAGCAAGGCTGCACATTCATCCTGCATAACCCCCGAGACGACCTCAGGCTTATGATTATAAGGAAGCGAGAACAAATTGACCACGCTGCCGCATGAACCCGCTTTATAATCCGATGCACCGTAAACGAGCCGCTTTATTCTGCTGTTGATGATAGCCCCCGTGCACATCGGGCACGGTTCAAGCGTAACATACATATCGCACTGCCAGAGCCGCCAGCCGCCTAAAGTTCGGCACGCCTCGTTTATCGCTTCAATCTCAGCATGTGCAAGCGCATTTTTGCTTATCTCACGGCGGTTTCTGCCTGTTCCGACAATTTTGCCGTCAATTACAACGACCGCTCCGACAGGAACCTCGCCTTCATCAGCCGCTTCCCTAGCAAGGGCGATAGCCTGTTTCATAAAATATTCGTCATTCATTTTCTTCGCCCTTTCTCAAAACTATTATTTCAGCGGAAGCACCATAACAAAATACATTATAAAGAATGTTACAATAACCGTTATTGCTATTGAAAAATTGTACATTGGATTTTTTGTGATTCTTGTATCCTTTCTTGCATTCATTGAGCCTTTGATAAGGAAAAAAGCAATCAACGCAACCATCGCAACGGTGAAAAGAACTCCGCCGGCCGATGTGATGCTCGTGAACGAAAGCGAGGTAAAGAGTGAAATCAAAAGCGAAATAACAACTGACGGAGTGCAGAAAACGGTTGAATATTTCAGCGAGCTTCCAATCTCGTCGTTCGTTTTTGCCAATCTCTGCGGTTTCAGCCTCATAAAGAGGATAAATGCAATTATGCCGAGAACAAGAATTGCACCCTCAATCGCATAGAAGAAGAACATATCTTCTTCCGAATGATTTGTGTAGTAAATCGAAATTATCGTTGCCGAAAGATTATTAAGGCAGTGAATCGCAACCGACGTCCAAATCGAATTCGTAATAATTGCAAAATAGCCGAGTGCAAGACCTGCGATAAATGCAAACGGAATCTGCACCATGTTGCCGTGGAGAGCGGCAAAAAGAACCGCAGAAACAACTATCGCAAATTTATCGCCGTATTTTCTCAACGGCTGCATTACAACGCCCCTCATTGCGAACTCCTCAACCAGCGGAGGAATTACGGCGTAAGCGACTATCTGCAAGAAATAGCCCATCGGCGTGTTTGCGTCAAGTACGTCCGGCTTTTCAAAGTCAACACCTGCCGCACTGACAAAGGCAGAGATAAACGACGTCGCTCTGTCGCCGATTGAGCAGACCAAAAGCCCCGTAAAGACAGAAAACAGGAAAAGCTCCTTTGATTTCGGCAAGTCGAAAATATCAACACAGTTGCGTTCCTCACGGTTATACAAGGCATAGACCAACACAAACGGAAGGAGAACATAAACAAGCGGAGCAATCGCACTAATGCCCGTTTGAAAAAGTGCATCCGATTCATAAAGGGAATACAAGCCGAATATTTGCAGCAATGCGGCAACGGCATACTGCATCAGCGTGAAGCAAATCATTCCGCAGCCGATAACGAAGCCAAGTCGGCGAAGCTGTTTAACCTTAGTATCAATTAACGGATTATATCCGCCGAACATATTATAAAGGTTTTGATAATACGAATATTGATTATCCATATTGCACCTCTTTTCGATATTTATTTATACATTATATCCTATAATTGCATATTTATCAAGGCGGTAAACTGTTAACTTTTTGAAAACAAATTAATACATAGAAATATATATCTTGTTTTTTGTGTGATTTTAATGTATAATGTGATTTACACTATTCAAGGAGATGGTTCAATGGATCCCATTAAGGTAGATTTTACCGGCGGCGGAGCGGAGAAAGGCCCCGACAAAAAGACCGGTATTGTTATCCCTCCCGAGAAAAAGGGACTTAAAATCGTAATCAACATCATTTTGACAGCCATATTCGGCGGCATTTTCTATTATTTCATGCTTCCGGTTATGAACTTCAAGGATATCAAAATGTATATTTTCTTCGGCGCAATCGCCGTTGTTTACTGCGCAATCAACTATGTTACCAGCGGTGCGCTGAAAACTCCCGATTATGCACCGTATGCAAAGAAATCCTCGCTTATTCCGAAAATTCTCATCGGCGTTCTTGCGGCGATCGTTCTTGTAGGATTTCTCGTTTCGTCGGTATT
>CALBHM010000287.1 GCA_937892835.1 uncultured Ruminococcus sp.
TGCAAATATTTCATCATAGAATATATTTCTGATATGGAATTTGATACAGGCGTGCCGAATGCAACACCTTAACAACGAATATTTGATAAAATTTGGATGGTTGGTTTTGCAAAAAATAGGTAAAAAATATTGTGGATTTACAAAAAAAGCTTGACAAAATTTTAGCAAAGTGTTATAATGAATTGCGTAATAGAGTATTCTTAATATCTGCGAACGGATAGCTGATTTGAGAATGCTCTTTTCAATTCAAAATCTATACGAAAGGATTTAGCAAATGGTCAAAACACACAATCGCATCATCGCCGGCGTGCTATCAGTTCTGTTTACAGGACAAATAGCACTGTTCGGTGATGGAACATCAAAAGGAATTCTTCACCCGGATACAATAGCATACGCTGCTGAAAGTATCAAGGAGAAGAAAACTGAAAAAGAACTTGCCGAGGAATTCGAGCAGGCTGTATCCGAACTGGGGCAAGTTGACTACTTTGGTGATACAGATGTAGTTACTGGTTCAAGGCTTTTGAAGTCAGCACGAGCACGAAATGCCAACAGTGACCCAATGGATGATGTCAGCAGTTCACTTACAGTAAGCGGTAAAGTCACACTTGGCGAGGTGTCAGGAGTTACACGATCTGACGATCCGCCTATTTATGTTCGTATTTATACCGGAGACTGGCAGGAACTCACCCATCAGACCGTTCATAATGGTGAATCGTATAATGTTTCTATCGAAGGTGGATATTCTGACGTTTATCATGTAAAGTATGAGTGCGACGGATATCTGCCCTTTTATTTGAAAGATTATGGCACAGGCTCTTTTGTGGTAGGCTCTAACGGTTCACATGACACTGTTACGCTTGTACCGGGTGATACCACTTATAATGCTAACGATAATAATCAGTGGAGCGATGATAATCTTACCTCCGATGATGCCAATTATGTAAGTTCTTGTTTACACGCTGTAAAAGGTGCAAGCGATTATCTTGATTGGATGGACATGGATGGAGACGGTACTATTTCGCAGAGTGATGTTAATGAGATACAAGCGATGTATATCAATATGGACGAAGATAGTATTTCCGTACCTTCAAATATCTCCGCCTATGATCTGAATAATGATAATGTTATCAACACAAATGACTTCACAGATTTTGCGAACTATCTTGATAATGTAATCACAACTCTTTCGGGAGTTTGGGACATTAACGGCGATGGTTCGATAAATGCCGATGATTATACAGCCTACTGTAGTTTTTTTGATAACTCGGATAATTCAGAAGCTGTAAACTACTACAATATGGATCTCAATCATGACGGATTCGTTAATTCAGACGATCAGGAAGGTATCGAATACTACGCCAATCTTCCAAAGCGTTCTGATAATTATCATGAATACATGGATAAAAATAACAGTGGTGAGATTGACTCTTATGACGTTAACTGGTTTGAGAGTGCTTATAACGGCGATTTGAACTGGGATAATGCGTTTAAGAAATACCTTCGTCTTGAAGAAGGCGCATATTTCCCGTACAGTTACAATCTTCATGATACAGATCTTGATTTGAACGGACATACGCTTGCTGTAAACGAGTATATGTCATTTAATACCAATATTCCGCAGTTTTGGGCTAATGGTGTTGCTGCAAATCTTGATGTTAACGCAGGATTTCTTTACGTTGGAAAAAATCTTGTTTTTAGAACAGCTTCTCCCGATGGATGGGATACTATTCCGGGGCAAACACTCAATATAAATGGAGGTACTGTTTATATTGGCGAGTGCTTTGATTTTGGACAGATGCATTGTAAAGATCAAATTCTTATGACAAATGCAAATGATGAGCTTATTATCTATGGTCCATGGACATATGCTACTGATGCCAATATGGAAGGTAAGTGGACTGCCGGACAGATCCATTTTTATGGTGACCATTGGAATGTTAATGAGCCTTCCGGTGCTAAAGCAATATACTCTTCCGGAACACATTCAATTGAATTTCTGAACCCCAATGGTCTACAGACCATTCTATGGGCGAACGAAGACACTTATCTTGATGATGATGGTAATAGCCGAACGGGCAGAAGATTCAATTTTGACTATGTTGATGACAATGGAAATTGTCTCGGTGTGATCTTCCCATATGGTTATTCTCCCGAATTATATTGGTTCAGACCGTGGTTTAGAACAAATGAGGAAGAATTAACCGCATATCGTAAAGCGTGGGAAGGTCCGGACGGTGTTCACGCTGCTACAGGTAACTACAAAAAGAGTTTTGAAGATTATAGTGTAACTACTCCGGGCGTAGGTGCAGATTTTGTACGTTCATATAATTCTACAAATCCTGAAGAAGGTTCTTTTGGTATCGGCTGGGATTTCAATGTTGATGTGAGCAAAATCATAACAAACAGTTACAGCAACTATATTCAGGTCGTTCTTCCTGACGGCTCAAATACAACATTTGAAAAACTCGGTGCTAACAATTTCAGATGTGTAAATGCCCATAGCACTCTTGAAGAAGTGCAGGTAGGAGATCGGTATGAGTATACTGTAACAAATGTTGCTCAGAGCCAGTACCATTTCAATGCAAATGGTGAACTTGATTGGATCAAGGATGCTAATGGCAACAGAATGTTGATTTCTTCTATTGAGAACAATAAGCGCACGATCACCGATTCGATCAATAGAAAATACTATATTTACTATACCGGAAATGCTGACCACAGAAGAATTACAAAAATTGAAGATGAATCAGCTCACAAGGAAATCACCTATGAGTATGATGACAACAACCGCCTGATAGCAGCTACAAATGTAAAGGGCGGCAGAGAGTGCTATTTCTATGATGCAAACGGAAAACTCAACAGAATAGAAAACTGTTTTGGTGAAACCACACTTAATGTAACATATATCGACAATGGCAGAGTTGATAACACTATAAATGAACATGGACTTAAACAAGTATATGTTTATGACAGAGAGAATTGCCAGACCGGAATGGAAGAATATGATGGCAGCAAGCTCCTCAAAAAGGTAACATATGAGTATGATGAGGATTATGCTATTGTTGCCAACCATACTATCGTAGATGGCACAGAATATACTGACCGTACTGAATATTATAAGAATTCAGAGGGTAAGAATAAATACGATGAGATAAAGAAAGCTACAGATGTTTCGGGAAATATAACAGAGTACGAATATGACTCAAATGGAAATGTTACAAAAGTTATAAATCCTGATGGCACATTTACTGTTACAAGTTATAACAACAAGAATATGCCTCTTGTTGAAATCGATGAGATGAAAAATGTTACCATTTATGAATACGATTCCACCGGAGTCAATGTTAAACGTAAAGGCAGCAGTATTCGTCCTGTTGACAATGCATATGCTTTAGCTTCTGATGATTCATTCAGTTTCAGTTCTGTTGATCTTGACGATTATGCTGTTACTGAATACGATTATTACGATCTGACTATTGATGAAAGCACACGACTCGCCGGACTTATAAGAGCTACAACTGATCCGGAAGGTAATGTCACAGAGAATACTTATAATTCAAATGGTCTTGTCGCATCTACTATCATTAAAGATAGCGACGGGAATATTTGCAGCAAAACAACATTTGAGTATACTGATACTTTACAGCCCTCAGAAGTAAGAGAGGTTGTAAGCTACAACGCAGATGGCAGTGAGAATACCACAAGAACAACGTATGAGTATGATAATTTCAACAATATCACTAAAATCACGACATATGGAACCGGTGATGAAGGGATCATTGTATCATACGACTATGACGAGCTTGGAAGAAAGACTGCTGAATACACTCCTAAATATTCTGACAAGAGTGTAGGCTCAACCTATACTTTTAATCGTGGCAATCTTCCTTCTACCGTTACAGACGCTTTAGGTAATGTTACAACATTTGAATATGATGCCTATGGTAATCTTGTAAAAACAACCAATCCTGATGGTTCTATAAGCATAACTGAGTATGATGCCTTACAGCGTGAAAAAGCAACATATTTCCAAGACAGTGCCTCCTCCCCTAAGCAGATTATTTCGAGAAACGAGTATGAGTATGTAGATTCTGATTTTACAGTATATAACGGTCTGGAAAATTATGAAACAAGACATATCTACGGACTTAAAGAAAGAAGTTATGCCTACATTACAGCTAATAAGCAGGTTGTAACAGAAACATTGCAGGATTTCAGAGGAAATACTGTATCTGAATCGGTTAACGGAAATGTTAAAAGAACTTGCAATTACTATGCTAATGGTGTGCTTGCAAGACAAACTGATGCTCTTGGAAACATAACAAAATATGAATATGGCTTCCTTGGAGCATTGACAAAGACATATACACCTTTCAACAAGGATGAAAACGGAAATCCTAAATATGCTGTTTCTGAAATACAATATGATAAGAACGGTAATGTAATTAAAACTATTGATCCTATCAACGAACAGGATGCTGCTGAAACTAAAAACAGCATTACAGAATCCAAATACGATGGTGTAGGCAATCTCATAGAAGTGAGAATGATTGATTCTGAAACGAACGCAGTCAACATCACTAAATATGAGTATGATATGCTTGGTAATGTTACTAAGCAGTATACTGGTCTTTCGTCAGATAATGATAATGACTATGTTCTGACAGAATATGAGTATGACCAGTATCTCAGACCGATCAGCAGCCATGACAGCACGGGATATGTTTCCGGCACAACAGAGTACGACATTAACGGTAACGTTATCCGTTCTACTGATCCTAATGGCAATATTACTGTAAACACTTATGATGATCTTGACAGACTTACAAGATCGGTTAAAACAGACAGCAATGGTAATTCCTCTGTCACCACATCTTATCAGTTTGACAGACTTGGAAGAACGATCAGCTCGTCAGTAGGAAATGCAACCACAACATATGAATATGATAAGCTCGGACGTGTTGTAAGCGAAACAGACAGCAACGGCACATTTAAAGGCTATTTCTATGAAGGAATTTCCGATTACATTTCAAGAGCTATAACAGGACAGAGACATCTTCTTCTCTATTCTGATGTTCGTTATCAGTACGATGACGAAATGAGAGTTTCTTCTATTTCTGAATCCGGCAGCCAGATCGTTTCTTACGAATATGATGCTAACGGAAACAGAAGCAAGGAAATTCTTGCAAACGGTATATCTACAGAATATGCCTATAACTGCATTAACGCAGTGACGGAGATCAAGAGCTTCAACGGTGAAAGCGAAATAGCTTCTACAACCTACAAATATTACCTTGACGGCTCTGATTCCAGAAAAATAGTAACTGAGAACAACATTACTGAAACTACTTCTTATGTTTACAACGGATTTGGTCAGCTTACAGAGGAAAAAATTGAAAACGCTTCTTTAACGGATAAGTATAATTATTCTTATGATGACTATGGCAACCGTATAAGAATGACAGCAACCGGTTCTGAAGTATTCACAACAGTATACAACTACAAGAATGCTCAGAATCAGTATACAGCACTCCTTCAGAGTGAAACAAAGACAGGCATAAGTGACGAAACAGATACAGAAGAAACTGAGATCACAGCATATACCTATGATAATAACGGCAATCAGCTTAGTAAGATTTCAAACGAAAAGACTGAGAACTTTACCTACAATGTTCTTGATCAGGTTATAGGGTACAGTGATGGCGAATCTGTTGCAAGCTATACCTACAATGCTGACGGTTTACGTTCCTCTAAGACCGTAAACGGTCACACAACAAAACACGTCTGGGACGGCAATCAGAATATAATAGCTGATATTACCGGTGATTCCTCATATACCGCAGATTGCTATTTCTTTGGTGCAGGTATCACAGCAAGTTATAATTTCACAAGCGGTGTAAAGTCAGACTATAACTATGGTGTTGAAAAGAATCTGGACGAAAGTGATACTAATGCGTTCAGATATTGCGGTGAGTATTATGATGCAGAGACTGGTTCAATTTACCTCAGAGCAAGGTATTACGATCCTTCAATCGGCAGATTTATCTCCCGTGACAGCTATGGCGGAGAAGCAGCAGATCCGTTAAGCCTTAACCGTTATACTTACTGCCACAATAACCCTATTCTGAATTTTGACCCTACCGGACATTCAATACGCAGTTCTCTTTCAAAGGCTTGGGGCAGTGTTAAGCAGTGGGGTAAAGACAGAGCTGATGACTGGAAAACAGGAATTGGCATTCTTGAGAACAGTAATCCCGCAGGCAAAACATTTGCAAGTTACAGCCATGGTGTAGTTGATACTCTTGGTTCACAGATAAGTGCTATAAGACATCCTGTCCAGACTGCAAAATCCATGATCAGTGGTGTAAAGTCCTTTGCTAATGATCCGGTTGGCAGCGTTAAGGGGATGGCAATAGAGAAATATAATTCTCTTTGTAGTCTTGGCAAGGACATTTACAACGGAAACTGGCAGAGTATTGCAAATAAAGCTGCATACTCACTCGGTGGTGCATCAGTAGCAGTTGTTGAGGGTGCTATTGGCAAAGCTGCTATGGCTAAGGCTCCGGCAGTATTCAACAAGGTAAAATGCACTGTTACAGGTAAGGGCTGTTTTGTAGCAGGAACAATCGTTGCTACAATATATGGCGGTAAGGCAATCGAAACCATAGAA
>CALBHM010000288.1 GCA_937892835.1 uncultured Ruminococcus sp.
GCTGCAATGGAGGGCAAACGTCTGGGACTGCACACAAAATCCCTGTTTGCCGTACCCAATTCCCTTACGGAGCAGATGGGCAGAGATTTCAAAAAGCTATATCCTGCTGCCAATATACTTGTTGCCACAAAAAAGGATTTTGAGCCAAAAAACCGCAGAGAGCTTTTTGCCAAAATTGCAACAGGCGAATGGGACGCAGTAATTGTCGGACATTCACAGTTTGATCGTATGGGACTTTCAAAGGAACGTATGGAAAAATATATGCAGGCAGAGATAGACAGTCTTCGCAGTGAGCTTGAAGAAGCGAGAAGCACAGATGGAAGCAAGAGCTTTTCCGTTAAGGAAATTGAAAGGACAATAGCACGTTACGAAAAGAGAATAAAGGACGATCAGGGCAAGGTCGCAAAGGACGATTACATCGACTTTGAAGAAATGGGCTTTGACAAGCTGTTCGTGGACGAATGTCACCTTTACAAAAATCTCGGAACTGCTACCAAGATGTCCAACGTTGCAGGCATAGGCACAACAGGTTCTGGCAAGGCGGCTGAACTGCTTATGAAAACAAAGTATTTCGATGAACTCACAGGCGGAAAGGGTATGGCTTTTGCCAGTGGAACGCCTGTTGAAACAGGATATCTACGGTCAGAAATGCCGATTTTACGTTGTTGTATAGTAAAAAACGATTATCACATTTTAGCTGTGTGATAATCGTTTTTTGTCATAGTGTATATTATTGCAGAAAAATTTGACATTTCAATAATACTGAGATATAATGTTATTAAATAATGTTCAATTTGCGATTTGTTTACTTCGTAATAAAAAGGGGGATATATATGAAAATTGCAGTATGTGATGATGAACAGATTTACTTGAATAAAATACATAAAGAATTGCTGGAGCTTGAAGGATATGCAGGTGAGTTTAAAATAACTGAATACCTCTCTGGTGAAGACTTGATTGCTGATTTTTCTGCAAATGTATATGATATAATTATACTGGATATTGAAATGAAGCAGATGAATGGAATGGAGACTGCGGAGTATATTCGAAAGCTGGACACCAAGACAACAATTATATTCCTTACAAATTATGACAGCTTTGCTCCAAAAGGATATCTTGTCGGAGCATTCAGATACGTATTGAAAGATCAGCCGTATGAATTATATATTCAACAATTAAAAGATACCATACAGTCTGTATATAATAAACGGCAGTATATGCTTGTAAATATAAATGGTGAAATACGAAAAATACCGATAGATGAAATAATATATGTTGAGGTATTTGGACATAATTTGCAGTTATATATGACCGATACGAATAATATTTCATATAAAGGAAAGTTAAAAGATGCAGAAGAATATCTTACAGGTTTTGATTTCGTCAGAACCGATAAAAGTCATTTGGTCAATGCGGACAAAATCAAATCAAAGATCGGTGATGTTTTGCTTATGGAAAATGACATAAGAATTTATGTCAGCAGAAAATACGACAAATCAGTTTCAAATGCATTTATGCTGTGTGTCAGAAGAAGGTGCGGCTGATGTACGACATAATAGAAATCATCAATTCCTGCTTTGAGGCTTGTATTATTATGTTTTATCTGGACAGGAGTTTAGGTGGAAAACGCAGATACGGAAAAATATCAATAGTAATTGCGTCAATATTTATAGCTATTCTTTTGTCATTGGCTGCACTGACAGGCGGAAATCCGACCATTCAAATTATAACAACATTTCTTCTGATGCTGGGAGCAAGTTCTGCAATTTATGATGAAAGATGGATAAAAAAACTGTTTACGGCAGGAATATTTATAGTTATAATTTTTGTCTCGGAATCAATATTTATGTGTCTGCTCTATTTGTTGAATTTAGGAACACCCGAAGATCTCAGCTCAGATAATATAGGAAGAGTAATCGGAATGCTTGGTTCAAAAATATTGTACTTCTGGTTTTCAGTGTATGTATGTCATTTTTTAAATAAAAAGATAAAAGAAATATCGCTTAAAAACTGGGCGGCTATGATCTGTATTCCTTTATTAAGTGTTATAATACTCAACAGCATATTTAGTGCTTCTGAGGTGAGTGATAAAAGTATGTTGTCCTATGCGGCTTCGGTTACAGGAATACTGCTGCTGAATTTTTTCGCATACGACTATTTCGACTCTTACAACAGACAGTTAAAACTTGCAGTTATGGAAAAAGTGCTGGAGGCAGATAAGGAGAATTACAGACTGATTGAAAATAAATATAATGAGATACGCTGTTTGAAACACGATATCAGGAATCAGATAGCAGCAGCGGAAAAGGCGTTTAAGTACAATAAGGATGAAGGAATGAAATATCTTGATCGAATATCAGATGAATTATCCAAAGCAGACGGCATATGCTGTATTGGTCTGCCTGCACTTGATGCAATAATAAATGTAAAGCTTAATTATGCTGCTGAAAAAGGCATAAAATGTTATACAAAGATCAATTCAGATAAAGAGATAAATACAGATATATTTGTTTTGTGCAGAATACTTGCAAATACCCTTGACAATGCAATAGAAGCATGTGAACGCTATGAGGGGGATAATAAATTTATATATTTTGCATTATCAAAACAGAATACAAACCTATTTATTCGGATCTCAAATTCATCTCATTATGTTAATATTAAGTCATTGGAAACTGAAAAAATGGATAGAATACAGCATGGATTAGGACTTGAAAGTATATCTGAATCGGTAAAACAAATTAATGGAATAATCAATATAATGTATGAAAATAACATTTTTACGACTGAATTGTTGATAAATTGTTGATGGTGTGGCGGTTTACGCTCAAAAATCGACACTTTATGACAGCAGTATTGAATTAAATAATTTTACACGCTATACTTGATGCAAGGCGGTGATTTACGGTGATTTCCAAACTTGCAAAGAGTATGGCGCTTTTTTTTGCAGATAAAAATCTGATTGCTGCGGAAGATAAAGAAGTTTATGCATATGGAGCAGAACTTCTTTTATCAACAGTTTTTAATCTGATAATTGCTTTAGTGATTGCTCTGATTACAAATACATTCTGGCAGTGTCTGGTATTTCTTACATCATTTGTTACAATAAGGATCTATGCAGGTGGATATCATGCAGACACACATCGAAACTGTATGCTGACATTAGTTTGTGTACAGGGATTATTTGTGCTGATAATTAAGAATTTCAGTGCTGAAAAAGTCAAGTTTGCCGTACCTATAATGCTTATGTTATCAATTGCTGTGATCATATTGCTTGCGCCTGTAGCTCATCCTAACAAACCGTTGACGGAAAGCCTTAAAAAGGTACTGAGAAAAAAAGCATATGTATCGGTTGCTGTTTGGACACTTATTACGCTCTTGTGTACATATGCTTTGAAAAATCTATTTGGATTTTATTCTGCCTTGGGAATGATAACGATTTCTGCTGCCCTTGCAGCTGAGAAAATAAAACTATGGAGAAGCGTGAATAATGAAAAATCGTAAGAACCCATATGTCCGTGAAATGGCAGCGTTATTGCTGTTGACAGTTATTTACGGTCTTTCAATTATGATAACAGGACAGGCTTGTGCGATAACTTTTTGTCAGCCGCCAATGCCTGCAAGGTTATATAAAAATTTTAAAAAGGGGGAAGTTTTGTGAAACTCAGAAGTATATTTATGAAGTATGCCTCCTGTCTCGCTGCTTTGACACTTCTTATTGGTGTTAATTCAAGCACACAGGCGTGCTGCTGGTGGTTTGCACAGCCTAAGGTTCCAAAGGGACTTGAAAAGTTTCAGTAATCACCGATAATATTACCAGCTTTTCGGACGCTGCTCTTAACAGCGTCCGAAAGTTATACTGAGAGGAATGAAATAATGGAAAGTAAAAAAATAATAGCAGCGGCATTGGCAGCAACAATAGCAGCGTCTGTATCACCAATAAATGTTATGGGTGATAATGAAATTGAAAATTTGGGTTTGGGATACTCAGAAGATGATAATAATGACGATTTGATGCTGATGTCAGCAGAAAATATAGATGTAAGAAAAATTTCAGAAACGGATACGAGTATAACGGTATCATGGAGTGGCTTTAATACCGAAAAGGCAGCTGCATATACTGTAGTATGTGATGGATTGGAATCAGAAAAAATAACTGACACTACATATACTGTTGTCGGACTTACAGGCGGATGTGAGTATAGCATTGCTGTAAGAGCATATGATGCAAATGGGGAGCTTATCGGTG
>CALBHM010000289.1 GCA_937892835.1 uncultured Ruminococcus sp.
TATTCCCGTCGGCCACGTTGAGGCGGGACTGAGAACATACAACATCTATTCCCCGTATCCCGAGGAGTTTAACCGTCAGGCGGTCAGCATTATTTCTCAGTATAATTTTGCACCGACCGAGCTTTCGAAGCAGAACCTGCTGAAGGAAGGAAAGAGTGCAGAAACAATTTACATCACGGGAAATACGGCGATTGATGCACTCAAAACGACGGTCCGTGAGGATTATACCCACCCCGAGCTTGAATGGGCAAAGGGCAGCCGACTTATTGTTATAACGGCGCATCGCAGAGAAAATCTCGGCGAGCCGATGCATCATATGTTCCGTGCAATTCGCAGAATAATGGATGAGCACCCGGATGTCAAGGCGATTTACCCGATTCACATGAACCCTGTTGTTCGCAAGGCGGCTGACGAGGAGCTTGGCGGCTGCGACAGAATCCATATAATTGAACCGCTTGAGGTTCTTGACTTTCACAACTTTCTTGCTCAAAGCTATTTGATTCTGACCGACAGCGGCGGAATCCAGGAGGAAGCTCCCTCGCTCGGCAAGCCGGTGCTTGTTATGAGAGACACTACGGAGCGTCCTGAGGGCATTAAGGCCGGAACGCTTAGACTTGTCGGTACGAATGAAAAAACGATTTACGACAGCTTCAAGGAGCTTCTTGAGAATAAAGAAGCTTATAACACAATGGCACACACAAGCAATCCCTACGGTGACGGATTTGCTTGCAAGAGAATTGCCGATATTCTCGAAAACGGCCATACGGACATATAAAAAAAACCGACTTCGATTCACAATCGGAGCCGGTTTTTTTATGAAGAAAACGGTCATCTCAATTAAAAAACTGAGATGGCCGTTAATTATGCGATTAAATATATTCCTTAATCACATCAATGTAATTATCAATGATGTAGTCGACCTCTTCGTCTGTAAGACGGCTGAAGAGCGGCAGGCTTATCTCGTTTGCATAATGAGCATAAGCGTTAGGATAGTCCTTGATATCAAAGCCGAGCTTCTTATAGCCTGTCATCATCGGCAGCGGCTTGTAATGAACATTGGTTGTGATTCCACGCTCTGCCATCTTAATGATAATCTCACGGCGTTCCTCATCGCTGACAGGTTCGCCGTTCTTCTTAAACACTCTTGTCAGATAAAGATGACCGGAGGAGATGTGCTCATCATTATAGTGGGGGAGGGTATGAACTCCCAATGGCTTAAATGCGGCGTCAAATTTTTCGATAATCTCACGGCGGTGCTTCAAAAGTGCCGGATAACGCTTCATCTGAGCAAGACCGATTGCAGCATGAATATCCGTCATGTTGCATTTATACCACGGGCCGAGAATATCATATTCCCATGAGCCGAGCTGGTTTTTGCTTAAAGCGTCCTTCGACTGACCGTGAAGCGAATAAAGCTGAACCTGCTTATAAAGCTCTTCATCATCAAGATCTTCACGAGGTTTCCAAGTCAGTGCGCCGCCCTCAGCAGTCGTAAAATTCTTTACTGCATGGAAGGAGAACGCAGAAAAATCGGCAACCGAGCCGACGGGCTGACCGTGCCATGATGAGCCGAAAGCATGAGCGGTATCTGCACAAACGATAATTCTGCCGAATGTGGCCTGAATGTCATTTGAGGGCTTGAAAAGACTCTTCTTATTTTCAACGATTGAGAAAATACGGTCGTAGTCACACGGTACGCCGCCGAGGTCAACCGGGATAATGACCTTGGTCTTATCCGTAATTGCTTTTTCGACTGCGTCATAGTCCATTTCAAGCGAGTCCGGCTGGCTGTCAATAAAGACAAGTTTTGCTCCGACGTGGCAGACAACCTCTGCCGAAGCCGTATAGGTATAGGCGGGTACAATAACCTCATCGCCCTCGCCGATACCGAGCAGGCGAAGTGCCATTTCGGCGCAGGAGGTCTGCGATGAGAGGCAAACTGCCTTGTTGGTGTGGCAAAGCGAAGCGACTTCTCGCTCAAGCTCCTTTGTTTTCGGTCCTGTTGTGATCCATCCCGATTTAAGAGCCGAGACAACTTCTTCAATCTCTGCATCGGTCAGATCCGGTGGAGAAAACGGTATTTTCATATAAACATCCCCTTAAGAAAATTCCTATTTCTTTTTTAATCCGTAATTGTTTATCAGATTAATTCTTTTGTTACATTTTTTTATTGCATCTTTTTCAAGCTCCGTGTCTCTTTTGTTTTTGATGTATTTTGTTATCCGCTTGCAATATTCGCAGGGCAGCTTCCAGGGCTTATCATAAAGCTCTGGGTGCATGGCAGCCATCAAATCATAAGAGGGGAAAACCGAACGAAAAAGTCCGAATCGGCTTCCACCGGTCTTGGAAAAAATAAATGTGCTTGCGTAGTTCAATTCTTTGTCATCGAGTCCGAAGGTTCCTCC
>CALBHM010000290.1 GCA_937892835.1 uncultured Ruminococcus sp.
CGCGGCAACGGCACAGAATATTTGCCAGCCGATTACGACAAAATAGCACACTCCGTATCCGTGATCCGTGTCAGACCAAACAGCTGCGTCATTCGGGAAGGTAAATACAAGCCTATGCATGTCATTTGTCATTACCAGGAAAAATAAAATGCTTGAAATGAGCCACAGTGCAGAGGTCAATTTCGGCAGGCGGTATTCGTCGGGCTTGCCGAGGGACATTGCAATCAGCAAAGCCAGCATAGGGACAAACAGCATGGGGAGATAAAAAAGATACCATAGGTAGCGAATAACATTCGGCTGCCAAAAGATGAAATATTTTACCGTTCGGAATGAAAACCACAGTATCAAAAAGACGGAGATACCGGTCAGATACCGTCCTACCTGTTCTTGTACAATACGCTGACGAACAGAAAGTCCCCATGAAGTATAAAGTCCTATGTAAATAAAGCTACGAAGATAGGAAAACAGGGTGGGGTAAAAGTTGGCCTGTCCGGCGAGGCGAAAAATGTATGCGACAATAACAGCGAGCAAAACTATACCGCCGTTAATTAATTCTTTTTTTCTTCTTTCAATCATACATGCAACCTCATACTACCTTGTGCCTGTTTGTTTAATACAAAATTCTTTTACAATTTAGATTATAGCATAAAGTTTACTTTTTTCAACAATTGCTTTTAAAACAGAACTCCAAGATTTGAGCCTAATTGCTGTATTTGAAATCTGCCCTTGCTTTTCCGGACTGTATAAATGCAAATTTTGCACAGCCTCTTCCTGCTTACAGAAACTTAAATATTAAGCACGTTTTTGCAGATAACCATGTTTACCGGTATATTCAGCAATTTTCAGACAACAAAGGTTGTTTTTGATGAAGCAACCAAGAAGCATAGCCTTTTGGCAACATGGGAAAAAGAGAACAGCAGCTTAAGAAACCGGAAATTCCGGCTGTCAAGGATTTTCTCAGCCGTGGCATTAACTGCATTGAGTACAAGGATGGGCGCAGGGTCAACATTGCCGACTACACGTCAATGGCGATCAGAACGGTCAATCAGCGTGCTTATATGGCAGGCGAGGGTGAATTCCGGAAGTACCTCGGCGAAACGCTTGTTATTATATCTCATCATGCGACGTCGTGTAAGCTCTGCAAGCCGTTTGAGAACAAAGTATTAATTGATGATGTTTATTCGGGCGGAACGCCTGACGATGGGGATTATATGCTGCTCTCTCAGGCTATGGCAGAGGGCTTATTTCACCCTCGCTGCCGTCACGGTCTCGGAACGTATTATCCCGAGCTTGAGGATATCGTCCATTATGAGACGGAAGATAACAAGCTGAACGAATACGGTACGGAGGAACTCAACAGGGCACATGTTGAAAACATGATCCAAAAATACAAGCGGCTGACGGTCGGAAGCATTGATCCTGCCAATATTGCGAAATATCGGGCAAGGCTTAATGAGTGGGAAGGCAGAAAAGCCCAATTAAGTATTGCAAATTCCGAAAATAGTGATACTTTATTTGAACGTAACAGCGGATTGGTCTTTGATAAAGGAACTAAAATTGAAGATAATAATACCTCTGTTATGCATACCGAAGAAATTGAAAAGCCGACAGGCTCCGATTTGTTCACTGAACAGGAACAAAAGAAATTGTATCAAACCGAAAGGATAATATCTGGAAATAGATATGAAACTGCGGTTGTATATGACGATGCAGGAAAAATTATATTCAAGAAAAAGGGCTCCTTTGATAATGTAAGTTTTACAAAAGCGCAGTTGTCAAAATTGAAAGGTAAAATAATTACTCATAATCATCCGTCATGTAGTGGGTTATCCGCCGACGATATTATGTTTATGCAAAACCATAATCTTGCTGAAATGCGTTCTTGTAATATGTTCGGTACACATATTATGCGACCGACAAAAAAATCACTTCCAGTTTCGTATGATGTACTTGACAAGAGACTTGATGAGATTTATAATAAATTAGCAAATAAATATCGTGATATAGCTGCTAAAAACGGTAAATCTATAGTGTACTATTTGCAAGATATCGAAGTTGAAACTATGAAAACAATTTCAAAGGAATATAATTTTTACTACGAATGGAAGCCGATTAAATGAAGAAAATTGATTATAGAGAAATATGCAAAAAAAACATCAATATGGATGATCTTCCCGGTGATACAGAGATTGTATTCAAAGAAAAACAGCCAAAATACATTCTTGAGCCGTTTCATGTTGTCTATGAGGGAGATCCAGAATATGACAAAGGAATAACTTTGAGTGAAGCGATTTCAATAATTAAATAATCAAGCACCCTGAGAAATCAAGGTGCTTTTTTCATGCCTATAATTT
>CALBHM010000291.1 GCA_937892835.1 uncultured Ruminococcus sp.
GCGCATGACTGTTAATCATGATGTCGCTGGTTCGAGTCCAGCTTGGGGAGCCAAAGTAGCGGTAAAACTACCATATGAATAAGGCGGAGAGCAACGTTCAAAAAGCCCTTCCCTACGTCATTTGGTAGTTTTTCGTTTATATGCGAAGGGCGAGCATAAGTCCCATTATCTATGTAAATATCAGGAGAAACTAACCTCCGTAACTTTTGAACTGTATAAGTTCATAAGTTACGGAGGTTTTTTTGTTGCCCAAAAAACGATTTTAGGCAGATGGACAGGATTTTCAACAACAGTCCGGGAAAATATGCTGTAAAATAGTGATTTTTGTGCAAACATACAAACTTTGTGTGTAAACTTCGTTAGATGTTACAAGAAAGCAGGAGAGTTAATGCAAGATTATTCGATAAATGAACTTATAGAGAAAATCAGTGCTGATACAATCATTATTCCCAAGAGCGTAGCTTTTCGGAAAGATGTTTATGAGGAGAGCAAGACCTTATTCGGAGTAGTGTTCACCGAATGTGTAAACGATCTGAGGTCATACGGCAGCTTCATTGACGGAAAAACCGTCGGTAAGATGATGAAAGATTATGTAATGGATATGACCATACCCGATATACAGTGCGAGTGCCTCTGTTCGCCTACAATGGCTTCGGCTGCAAGGAGTGAAACGGTAATGCTCATCAACAAGACCAATCTCCTTGAGTGCCTTCGGGAAAGTCAGGTGATCTGATATGCAATATCTCATAACACCTTTGTTGGAGGTACTTAATCCGACCAATACGGTTTCAAGGAACAGGCTGCTGTCCTTTGCGATAGGCAATATGGAAGCCGAAATATATAACTGCCTTATCGCAAAGCACGTCTATTACAACAATCAGGGCAAGCTCCACGAAGGCGGCTGGTTCTATTCGACTGTAAAAGACTTGCATTTAAGCAGTGGTTATGCCGAAGATGCACAAAAGACCGCTATCAGGCATCTCATCAAACATGGTTTGATTGAATCTGAGCTGAAAGGGCTGCCTGCCAAAAGGTATTTCAAAATTATTCCCGATGTGGAGAAGCTGACCTCTCTCATTGAATCGGGTCAAGAGGTACAAGATGCCATTGCGCAGCGTTACAATGACGATCTTGAAAAGCGTAGCAAGCGGCGCAGGAACAAAAAGAAAGGTATTATTGAAATTACAGCAGAGGAAACATCTCCCGAAGCTGTAAAGGAGACAGCTACTGATTCCGTTCAGTCTGTTGAAGCTGCCTGTAACGGTGATTATAGTGACAGCTCTCCCGTAAGTGATCGGGATTCCTGCAATGATACAGAAGAAAATATGTCCAAGGCTGTAACGAACCTGCATCTCTCTGCAGGCGTTGATGATTTCGATTCTGTTCGGGTCATCGGTAACAGCGGTGATATATGCTCCGAAACGGATTTTTGCGCCCAAAATCCTTGTTCCGTCGGGTACGGGGGAACAAGTTCACCCGCAGCCCCGAGGGAAACTAAAGATAATAAAAACCAAAGTGATTTTTTTATAAATCCTTCTTTCCTTCCTTCTGCGCCCGAGGAAAATTTTTCGGAGGACGGAATTGAAGGACAGGCAGCAGTAAAAGAATTATCCTATCTTGAAATACTTGCGGCTATGGGACTTGATGTTGAGTATTGGCATTATATTTACACCCGGGATCCCACGTCCGAGAAAGACTTGCTTTGTGTGGACGAAGTGGATCGGAGAACTAAAACTCTGCATATTCCCGAGAATTTGCGGAGGGACAAAAATGCTGTTATGACCGCTTTGCGTTTTCTTGCAGCATACGGGAACTATGCCTATGATGACGATGTGAAGCCGACGAGCATAAAGCCATTTCTGGACATCACGCTGAATATGATTTGTGATATGATCATGGCTGACAGCTTTACTCACAACGGTCGTACTGTCGGTTATGCAGAGGTCCTTGAAACGCTGAATGAGCTGATTCGGGAAGATTATCTGTATGATTTTATTCTGAATTTTCAGGCTGAATGGAACAAGATCCTTCGGGAGGACAGCGCAAAGGAAAATCAGATCCGCAACAGCTCTGCATATATGAAAAGCTGCTTGTGGGACTGGCTGAAGCGGTGGAAGGTCGAGGAGTATAATCTGCTGGCAAGTCTGGAGTAAAAAATCACAGCACCCGTTATGAGTGCTGTGAAATGAAATCTGCTCGATAAATGGGAATTTAACGTTTATTCGAAGATTAAAGTTTCCCGATGAGAAAAAACCAATTTGATATTTTTCTTTGAATTCATCAACAACATTAAAGTACCTTGTTCTTTTGTTCCCATTTGTGTTGTCATAGCCAAAGAACGATATGGTTTAAAGCCGCATTTTTCCTGAACTCTTTTAGAGCGTTCATTAAAGTTATAATAACCGCAAAGCAGAAAATCATAGTCCAATTCATTGAACAAATAATCTATTACTGCATTTACAGCTTCGGGTACAAGCCCGTTTCCCCAATAGTCTTTACTCAAAACATAACCTAATTCTCTGCCGTAGTAATCCTTGAATTCTGTTAAAGCATCTTCTAACCCATACTTTTCTATGCCAACAGTACCGATTACTTTATTGTTTTCCTTCAAGCAAATTGCAAATACTTTATCATTGCTGATAAATGAATTCATAATACTCTGAGATTCGGCAATACTTTCATGGTGTTTCCAGCCTGCCATCTCACCAACGCCTTCGACGGACGCATATTCATAAAAATCTTCCAAATCGGTTTGTCTGAATGGTCTAAGAATGAGCCTTTCTGTTTCTATCACTTTTCCGTTTATTCTGAAATCAGCGTTCATATTTTCACCTACTACATTAAATTCCGATTTGCCGAGCTGTTGACTACCCGATTAAGTCCATTATACCACAATAAACCAAAAAATTCAAGCAAATAATATTCCGAAAGGGTGACAGCAAACATGAAAATCCTTATCCGAGAAAACCTTCAAACGAAAGAAATAAACATTTACGGTACAGACGGTAAACTGCATACCGAGGAATTTTTCGACAAATACTTTTCCGATACGGGCGGTGCATATCCGACACTCCCATACGAACGAGAGGAGTTTCAGACCGATGCGGAGTGGACTATCATAACCGAAGCGGACTTCCTTCTGCTGGCAGAAACCATTTCAGTAATTCAGAAAGCTATTGATGATGTGAACGAGCTGCTGATCGGCGGAGAGAAAGTCGGGAAGTTCGTATTTCAATCGGAATGCTTTCTTATATGAAGGGAGGTCGCAAAATGCTCTATTCCGAGGAACAGATACAGCGAGCCAATGAGCGGAGTATATTCGAATATTTCAGTCAGGCGGGGTATTCCTGCAAGCGTGTCGGATCGGAAACTCACATTGAAGGCTTTGGCGGATTTTATGTAAATGAAACCACAATTCCAAATAAGTTCTACATTCATTCACAGCAGAAGGGCGGCGTTGGACTTGTAAACTGTCTTATGAAAGTCATGGATATGCCGTTCAAGGAAGCGGTCAGAGCTGCTCTTGACGGGGAGCTTGGACAGGAGGAGAGAACCGAGAGTGTTCCGAATTATGCTCCGCTTTACAGAAAGGCTGAGCCGCTTGTTCACGAACCGAAGCCCGAGTTCATAATGCCCGAAAAGGATGAGAACGATCATCGGGTGTTCAGCTATCTTACGAAAACCCGATGCATTGACGCAAACGTTGTGAATGAGTTTATTCGTGCAGGAGTTTTGTTTCAGGACACAAAGGGCAATGCAGGTTTTCTTCATAAGGAAAACGGGAAACCTTGCGGAGCTGAGATTCATGGGACAAGCGGCAAGAGCTACACAGTCGGAAATTCACGATATGCAGATTTTTTAGCCGATAGAAAAGTTATCCCTACCGAGCCTTACATAGCTGAAATTATTGGCAAGGAAATGAATGAAAGCGGAGTTCGATTCGCCGGATATGTTTACGAGAAAAATGCAAACATCGTAACCGACAGCGCAGGGCTTGAAGTCATAAGCCGCAAGATTGCAGAAATTCAGAACAGGAGCATAGACAAGGCAGCCATTGACAGCGAGGTGAAAGGCAAGCTCAAAAACTATAAGGGAGTTGCGCCCGGCACGTCCGAAAGTTTTTTCTCTTATGATAAAGGTGAGCCGAAGAAGGCGTTTGTGTTTGAAAGCTCCATTGACCTTATGAGCTTCATTGCGCTTCACCCGGATGTGACCGACTGCAAGTTTGCGGCAATGGCGGGGTTGAAACCGAATGTTGTGGAGAAGCTGCTTGCAAGCGGACTTGATGTTACGCTTTGTGTGGACAACGATCAGGCGGGAAGGAATTTTTGTAATCAGTTCGGCGGTCGCTGCAAATGCTTCGTCGAATGTATGATGAACAATGTCAAGGATTTCAACGAGCTGCTTATAGCAAAAAAGACTGTTCCCTTTGCGGAAAGAGTCGGTGCAATGAAAAGCTGGGCAGACAAGGCGATACAGAGAGCAGCCGAACTGCAAACCGCTCAGCTGGGATTTGCAAGATAAAGAAAAGAGGTGAGATTTTGGAGAACAAAAGCATAGAGGAGATAGCAAATTCACAGAAGAACTTTTTGAGCACCGAGGAGGTTGCCGCTGTACTTGGCATCTCGCCTGTCACGTTCAGGAGAAGAGCAGAAGAGTATGCGAAATTTTTTCCCATAGAGAGGGTAGGAAAGAAATACAGAATACCCAAAGAGCCGTTCATTGCATATGTAAGGACGGGAAAATCATTTAAGTAAATGGAGTGATGCCTTATGAGTAATCGGATCAGGGATTCTCCCGATTGAAAAATTCTTCGTTGCTGACTTTCATTTGAAAATGTTGTTGTGTTAATTCTTTTGTCTCCTTTTTTGTATTCAACCGAGTTGCATACGGTAATTTAACTCGGTTGAATACCTCAGTGGTTTGTGAGGGAGCAAGATTTTGTCCCGGGAGGGGCGGACGCAGGATTTTGAAAAATGAGGGCGGTCTGGAAGATAGCAAGCGTAGATTAAGTGTCCACTTAATCGGGGCGGATAACGCAGTATCCGCATTTTCAGGGGATTGCCCCTGTTACCCCAATACAGAAAGGATAGATTTATGAGCAGCAAGTATATTGAGAAACATATAAAGTTTACCGACGAGCAGTACGCCATTGTTTCAAAAAAGGCAGAGGAACTGGGGCTTCGTGTTGGAGCCTATGTGAAGAAGATGGCGATCCAGGGAGAGATAAAAAGATACGACCTCTCCGAGCTTCGTGACATTACAAGGTCCTTCCGAATGATCGGAACGGAGCTGAACCAGATCGCAAAGGTTGCGAACTCCACAGGCGAGGTGACGGGCAAGGCTGTTGAGGAAATCAAACGGCAGTATGAAATTCTTGAAGGAGTTTTTGAGAATTATCTGAAGCCTTTGAAGCCCAATGTCATTTTGTGAGGTGCGGAGTTGCCCATCATAAAATATGTTGCGGTGCATGGCTCTCCGTTGAAGCTGCTGAAATATGTGACCAATGAAAACAAAACAGAGGACACGCTTATCACAGGTCTGAACTGCTCAACGGATTCAAATATTGCCTATAAGGAAATGGAGCAGAACTTTGAACTTTACAGCGAGGAACGCTTCTGGAAAAAGTCCTTGTTTATGAAAAAGGACATTCTCGGCGGAAAGGAAAGAGTGCGGCTTCATCATTACATTCAGTCCTTCAAAGCGGGCGAGGTTTCAAAGGAAGAAGCTCACCGCATCGGTCTGGAGTGGGCGAAGGAAATGTTCGGGGATAAGTTTCAGGTGATAGTTTCCACACATACAGACAAAGGGCATTACCATAATCATTTCGTTGTATGCCCGTATGATGATGACGGAAAGCTATGGAGAGCCGACAAGAAATCTCTGAACAGGGGGAAGGCTATTTCCGACAGAATTGCTCTTTCACATGGACTCAGCATAATCGAGCACCCCAAAAAATCCTACAATCATAAGTATGGCGATTACCTGTCTCGGAAGCGTGGAGCTTCATGGAAGGAAAATCTGAAAGCAGAGCTGGACGAGCTTGTTATGAGAGAAGATGTGAACAGCATTGATGATCTTGTGGACAAGCTGAAAGAAAAGGGCTATGGCATTCGCATGAAAAAGTATCTTTCCATACAGGTGAAGCCAAACCGAAAACCGATACGAACTTATCGCCTTGGTGACGGTTATTTCCTTGAGCATCTTGCATATCGTATCGAGCATAAAAATTTTGAAATGCCCTTATCGGAGGTTGCAAAGTATGACGGGATTCAGAGAGAGTATGCAATTTGTTTGCGGCAGATACAAATAATGCTGTATAAATCTCCCGAACCGGACAGACCGCATTATGTTTCATATCGGACGGTGCTCAAAAATTATGAACTGCTGTGTTATCTTCACAACAACAATATTCATTCCGTTGGTGAGCTGAAAGATATTGTGGGTAAGGCAGAGGGGAAATATTCGGAGGTGCTTACGGCAAAGAAAAAGCTGGATGGCAGAATTTCCGAGGAAGAAAAAATCATTGAGGATTTTCCGAGATTTACGGAGCTTTTGAATAAGAATCCAATGACCAAATCCGAAAGGGGAGAACTGAAAAAGCTCAGCTATCTTGCAGACAAGGGAGTGTTATCCGTTGATGATGTGGCAGAGCATAAGGCGATACTTGAAAAGCTCAGAGGTAAGGTTGAAGGCATAGAAGAAAATATCAAGGCAGTCAAAGCCGAGCGTGACAAGCTCACCGACTATTTTGATACATATACTCAGCAAGTGCAGTGCGACTATGATTTCCTGCTTGAAAAGGCAAGGGAAGAACAGGAGCGAAAGGCACAGGCTGTTCAGATAGAAGAACACGAACAGGAAAGGAAGAATTATCATTATGAAAAATAGAAGAAACCATTCATCGCATGAGGAGGAATATTTTTTCAAAGTTTCTCTGAAAACCATTTCCGACGTCAATGAGTTCTGCAATGTTATGACAGGACTTGAAAGATTTGTAGTTGCGGCGGAGGTCAGAAGCGGCACATATATCGTGGACGCAAAAAGTCTGATGGGTATTTTCTCTCTCAACCTCTCAAAGCCCGTTGAGGTCTGGTTCAAGGTGGAGATGAACGATCAGCTCCGCAATATGGATATGGACAAGTATTTTGCAGCCAAGATCGAAAGATGGCTTGTCGGGGATAATGCCAATGAATGAAATTCAGCTCAGGGAATATCAGCAGGAATGTGTTGATATTATCAACAACACCGAAAGCGGCTCCTACCTTGTGGCGGTGGCAACAGGCTTAGGAAAGACAGTTATCTTTTCGCATATTGCAAGGCGGGGACGTATGCTTATACTCTCTCATCGTGAAGAGCTTGTATGGCAGCCGAAGAAATATTTTGACTGCTCATACGGAGTGGAGAAGGCTGACATTCACAGCAATGGTGAGGAAGTTGTTTCGGCAAGTGTTCAGTCACTTGTGCGCAGGCTTGACAGCTTTTCTCCCGATGATTTTGATATTATCATCACCGATGAAGCTCATCACGCCGTAGCACCCACATATAAAAAGATATATGAGTATTTTAATCCGAGGCTGCATATCGGTTTTACCGCAACACCCAATCGTGCCGATAATGTAAAGCTGGGCGAGATATACAGCAGCATAATTTTTGAGAGAAACCTGAAATGGGGAATCAAGAATAATTATCTGTCCAATATCCGCTGCCTTAAAATTGACATCGGCTATGATATTTCCGAGGTCAGCAGTCAGAACGGTGATCTGAATGTGGGTGAGCTGTCAAGTGCAATGGATATTCAGAAGCAGAACAAGGCGATTGCCGAAGCATATGAAAAGTATGCGGTGGGTCAGACACTTATTTTTGCGACCTCCGTTAATCACGCACGAAATATTGCAATGGAGATTCCCGGGGCAAGAGTGGTTACGGTGGAAACGGAGAACAGGGACGAGATAATTGCAGATTTTACGGCAAGAAAAATTCCCTGCATAGTAAACTGCATGGTGTTTACCGAGGGAACGGATATGCCGCTTATTGAAACTGTGATAATCGCAAGACCTACACGAAATGCAAGTCTGTACGCACAGATGGTCGGACGGGGACTTCGGCTGCATGAGGGAAAGAAGGAGCTTCTCCTTATGGACTGCGTTGGTGTGACTGGCAGGATAAAGTTATGCACAGCTCCGAGCCTGTTCGGAATAAGTGAGGTCCCCGCTTCAATTCCCCAGGAAGAAATCGAAGGGCAGCTCATAACTGACATTGAGGACAGAATTAAGTATGAGATGAACAAGCCGCAGGATTGGCAGATCAATGCTCATCTTGTGGATATTTTCGAGGAGGAGAACAGCTATGACACTCACGATGTGAATTATGTTATGCTCCCCGACGGTGATATGGTCTGCTCATATGACAGGAACTGCTGCATCAGAGTGGAAAGTGAGGATATGACGGGGAACAGCCGGGCGGTTCTATATGAAAACAAGCTGCCTGTGAAAACAACGGTGAGAATGTATATGCAGAATGTGCTTGATTTTGTGTATAACTTTCTTGTCAACAATTTCCCGAACAATCATAAGCTGTGGGATATGAAAAGCGTAAGGAAGTGGGGCGGTCAGCCTGCTTCCGATGCACAGAAGCGGCTCATTTACCGCAACCGCAAGAAGCTTTCTGACCTTGATATAGATTATGATAAGCTGACCAAATATGAAGCCAGCGTTATTATAAACAGAATTCATAACTGAAAGGGTGCGTACTATGGCGAAGAAAAAAATAAAGCTTGATTTGTCGGGAGGTTGGAGAGATGTTCTTGAACAGGCGATAGATGTAAATGATGTCTATGCCATTGAATCCGACCTTGAAGATGAAACAGCAATGGAGATAACCGACCGCAATTGCGATATTTTTTCCACACTTATTCATAATATCCGAGAGGATGATGCTATTCTTTTCTTTCCTTCTGAAATCAGGATACTTTTCGGAATCCTTATGGAAGATTTTGTGCATTTGCAGAATGATCTTAGGGAAACTTATGGGATTTTATCTGAAAGCATTGATGTTATTAAATCCTATAAGGAATTGGTTGAGGAGATCATTGACGAATATGGGCTTGATTTAGACGAGGACTGAACATAAAAATGCACGCAGGCGTGATGCTTGCGGTGTGATAATCATGATTTGCCCTGTTTCTCCTTATCCGCACAATACTTATCCAAAATATCATGAATATGGTTTTTGAGGTAAGCACCGGGAGTTGTGTGATTTTCAGCACAATACTGTTTGAAAAGCTCCGCATCTTCTTTGCGAAGGCGGCAGCTTACGGAACGCATATTTTCAAGATCCCATTTCTGATTTGAAGCCTTGTGTTTTTCACTTACCTTGCGGGTAGGTTTCTCCTGTGAGTTATTATCCAATAGTATCAGCTCCTTAATGGTATTATCTTATAGTATATCACATTTTTATCACTGTTGACAGTGATAAATTGCACAAACTTTGATATAAAAGTTTGTTAGAAATTAGCCTTGCATAACACTGTTGACAGTGCTATAATAAAACCGTAGAGAAAAACACAACACATTGAAAGGGTGGTAAAAATGGACAAGGATACCGAAAAGCTGCAAACAGACCTCAGATTTGCGGCGGCATTTCTGAAAGCCCATGAGGAGGTCAAGGCAAACGAAGCGGAGCGTCAGAAAAGGATATATGAAAAGGCGGTGATCGCAGCCGAGAACAGGCGGAGGAAAAATGAGGAGGAAGCAGCCTACTTTGAAAATCTCAGGAAACACCCGATTGAACCCGGCGAAGAAATAAAGGAAATTCTCAGGAAAAACTGCGGAATTGACCTTGACAAACAAAAAACGGAGGAATGAACTATGTTAAGAATTTCAGATGAAAGCTATGAAAGAGTACAGGACATCATCGAGGACATGAGCTGCTGCTGTGAGTTTGAAGATGATTACGATCAGTGGGAGGATATTGCCGCTTCATCAATGGCAAGCTTCCTTGATGACCTTGACGGTGAGCAGCTTGAAATGACCGTTGCTGCCCTTGAGGAATACATTATCGACAAGGCTGACAATGACCTGAACATGGCAATGGGCGTTAAGACCGCACTTGCAAGATACATGAGAGAAAGGCTTGAATACCTTGATACTTATGTTGTTCCCGATGTAAAGCTCAGCCTTGATGAAGATGAACCTTATGAGGATACCGATACGGCAATATATGTTAATGTTGTCAAGGCTATGCTTAAAAAAGTGGAGCAAATAAAGACAGATGAATAAAACGTGAGCAAGATATTGACTATCTGTAACCAAAAGGGCGGAACTTCAAAGAGTACGTCCGTGGTGAATTTGGGTGCAGCCTTGCAGCTTATGGGCAAGAAAGTACTTATTGTGGATATGGACCCCCAAGGCGATGCTTCTACATATCTCGGATATGATGATGAAAATGCCGATACTATCAGCCAGATGATAGAGCGTTTCATAAGGGGAGAGCAGATTGACCTTCACGATATTATTCAGGTAAGTGAGAAGAATGGCGGTGTTGAATATATCCCCGCCGACCTGTCACTTGCAGGAGCGGAGATGTACCTTGTATCTGTAATGTCAAGGGAAACAGTGCTAAGAAGGCTGCTTTCGACTATTCGTGACGAATATGACTATATCCTTATCGACTGTCAGCCTTCTCTCGGTGTGCTTGTGCTGAACGCACTTGTGGCGGCAGACGGAGCAATTATCCCGGCACAGACTCAGGAGTTTTCACGCAAGGCTCTGAAAGCCATAACGGATATTATCGGACAGGTTCAGGCAACCATTAACCCGAATCTGAAACTGCTTGGAATACTGCCCACAATGGTGGATAATACGGCAATGTCAAAGGACACCCGAAAGGTGTTTGAGGATAATTACGGAGAGCTTGTTTTCCCGATGAACATATCCCGATCGGTTACGGCGGCGTATTCAAGCAAGGAGAAAAAAGCACTGTGTTTCAAGGCAAATTCAAAGCTTGGCGAGGAATACAGGCAGTTTGCAGATGAAGTGGTAAGGAGGATAACGGCATGAGCAAGTTTGATCTTAATTCGTTTATCGGAACTCCCGATGTTATGAAAAATGCTGTGCAGAACATTGACATTAATAAGCTGGTGCCGTATAAAAATCATTGCTTCAAGCTCTATGAGGGCGAAAGGCTTGATGATATGGTGAGGAGCGTTCTGCAATACGGGATAATGATTCCCATTATTGTGCGTACCGTTCCCGACAGCGATAATTATGAGATACTGTCAGGACATAACAGAGTAAATGCCGCAAAAATCGCAGGCAAGAAAAACGTCCCCGCCGTTGTAAAGGAGAATCTTCCCGATGAATTTGCGGAAGTTTATGTTATTGAAACAAACCTTATACAAAGAGGTTTCAAAGAACTGAGAATTTCCGAACAGGCTTTTGCGGTGGCTATGAGATACAAGAGGCTCTTTGACAAAAAGAAATTGCAAGCAATTTCCGATGAACTTACGGTATTGGAAAACGGAAACAAGCTTCGTGCTCCACTGGAGCACGAGAAAGAAAGTGGATATTCCGACAATTACGTCCGCACAAGAGATGTGACCGCAGAGGAATATGGTATCAGTCACGCAACGGTTGCACGACTTCTCCGCATCAATGAGCTTTCTAACGAACTAAAAACAATGGTCGATGAGGGGAACATAAAAATACGTCCTGCGGTGGAGCTTTCATATATTCCAAGGGAAATGCAGGAAATGCTTGTAAAGGCAATGTCGGAGCAGGAAGTATCGGTCATAGATATGAAAATGGCAAAGCAGCTCCGAGAGATCGCAAGCTCATATGCAGGTCCGTCGGAGGAAATAATTGCCGAGGTCCTATGCGGTACTTATGGCGAAGATGAAAAGCCGAAGGAAAAGGGTGAAAAGGTCACTATTCCAAAGGCAACATATTCAAGGTATCTCGGCGGCTATTCAAAGAAAGAAGCCAATCTTATCATAGAAAAGGCTCTTGCATACTATTTTGAAAATAAGGAAGGAGGAATGGCAGCCTGCTGACTAAGCAGCAGGTTGCCGGCATAATGGAAAAGAAAATGATGATAACAGGTGAGGTAATTAAGAAGCCCGAGCATATTGAACTTGGCAAGTACAATGTGACTGTCAGAACGAAGGGCGGCAAGGAGCTTGCCGTTCAGATCGACAGCGAGGGCATTGATGAAAGGCTTGATGTCGGCATAACGGCAGCATTTACGGCGACAATGGTTGATGATGTTATTGTTGCGGATAAGGTTAGCTATTCACGCAAGGGCTGATAACCGAAAAATCTTGCAGGAGAGCGGTAGTGTATGCTGCCGTTTTTTTGCAAGTAATAGGTCGAAAATATTGTAATACAGTGATTTTTCTGATACAATAGAAATATATCCCATTTCAACATAACAGGAGATAAAAATGGCTAAGAAAAAGAATAAGCAAAGGAATAACCCGTCAAATTCCCATCGCAGTAATGACGAAATGAGAATTTCCGTATCAATGCGAAAAAAATACGGGACTATGGCGGAAACAGATAAATACAACAGAGGTTCTTCCGAGTACCGGTCACTCCTCAAAAAAATGACAGAGGAAGTATATAACAATAACATACATTCTCTAAAAAACTACGGTGGAAAGAATCTTGTGGAAAGATTAAAGCTTGATGGTCCGTACAGAAAGCGACGGCTATCTGCAATCCTTGAATATGTGTATACCGCCGCACCCGGGTTTGCCGAGAAATATCCCATGATCAGTGTGGAAGATGAAATTGTAGATTTCATATCCGAGCTATACAATATGCTGCCAATGGAGTATGAGCATAATAATCATATTACCGTAGCTATGGCTATTTTCATACTTGATGCTGTTGCAGAAGCAAGTAATATTGAGGAAGCATCTTTTTTCATACCATATGGAAAGGATATTATCAGCGAGGTATCTCTGCCCGAGAATTTCTCGGATTCTATGTATGATGATGACCTCATAAGAGGTATGGCATACCTTATCATTCACAGAAATGATGAAAATTCGGAGGACTGCTTTATCAATAATTTTACCGCAAGGATATCGTCGGAAAACGGCTATATACATAATTACAGACCAAGCAAGCTGTTCTTTGACGATAAACCTTACAGCGGAGATGAGCTTTATGATGAAGCACAGAAAATGAGTTATCCCGAAAGATACAAACGGGTGCTTTCATATATCCGTCCCGAAATAATTGAAAGAGCAGTTGCCCGATACAAAGGCAGGATAAATGAAATAGTGGATATTTTACTGTCTGGTATCGAGCCTGTTGTTAAGCAGAAGCAAGAGCAGATAAACAGAGCGTTAGGCATATGCAATGAGATCGAACGTTATGAAAATATGCTGTTTGATGCGAGAAAACGTGCAGATGAATGTAAGGGCAGAAAACAAAAGCCTTCTATTATGTGCATGGGAAATTTCAATATTGATGAGGACAGCGAATATGACAAGGTAATGGAAGAAGCGGATTCTATAATTGAAAAGCTGAAGAAAAAGGCTGAGGCTATTGATGATGTCACGGACGAGCTTGAAAGCCTTGACCAATGTATCTTTGAACATCAGTTTGATATTCGGAATTACTTATGCAGCAGAGATGAGATCGGCACCGAGATACGGGATAAGGAGGTTGTTTCTGTTCTTGATAGTCTTAGAGCGTTAAATCCCTTTGAAGTGTTCTTTGCATATTTGTATCTTCTTGATACGGGAGATAGTTCTGCATGGATAATGTATATAACGGAAATAATGCTTGGAGCTGCCTGCAGCAATCTTCCCTGGGCAAAGGAATTCAATGACAGTCTGATAGAATTTATTGAGGAGCGTGACCAAAAAGAGATAGATGAAAATGATAATAATTGTGAGAAGTTCGTTCCCGTGCCCGAAAGATACGTTGAGGACAGATCGGAATACTGGGAACGGTTATTCACACAGGAATATACCGACTATCATGTGTGGTCGTATGAGGGCGCAAAACGTATAAAGAAAAGTGATCTTTTTCATCTCAATCTTTCACAGGTGGTATATAACGCATCGGGAATGTGTATCCCGAGAAAAAAGTTCTTTGAAGTTGACTGCTATGATGATAACGGTCTGAAAAAGGCTGGCTTTTCGGCAAAGGAAATTCCGCTGTTAAGAGATTATCTTTCTCTCGGGGCTTATGCTTCAATAAGGTACGGATTTGATTCTGTGTATAAGGTGAAATTGAAGCGGACGCTTACAGGAACCGATAAGCCAAAGGATGATACGGAGAATTTGAAAGCGAAGATAACATCTATATATGAGGAAAATGCTTCGCTTAAAAATCAGCTGTATAAGGCAGAAAAGGCACTGAAGGATTACAAGGAAAAGGTATCGGCGGAATTATCCGAGCAGGAAGCGGACAGGCAGGAGCTTATTGAACTTAGAGAGCTTGTGTATAAGCTGCAAAACAGCAGCGGTGCTGAACCTGAGATAGAAAATGCCGATAAAATTCAGCTGCCATATACGACGAAGCAGAGAGTTGTTATTTTTGGCGGTCATGCAACATGGCTCAAGGCAATAAAATCGATGCTGCCCAACGTTAAGTTTATTGACCCATATACAAAGCCGGATGCAAACCTTATAAGGCACGCTGATGTTGTATGGATGCAGACCAATGCTATGCCCCATTCCTTCTATGGAAAGATAATGGAAATTGTCCGTCAGAGGAAGATTCCCGTAAAGTATTTTGCGTATGCAAGTGCGGATAAGTGTGCAAAGCAGCTTGCAGAGGATGATATGAAGATAGGGGAATAATAGTATGAAAAATCATAGTAAAGTTGGAGGACAATTATTACAGACCAATAAACATTTTTCTGATCTGAAAGAAAAACAAAAGACGAAAATAAATGAATGGTTGTATATCGAGTACATGAAATACAGAAAAAGTACAAATAAATTACCCGACAAAGAACAGGACAGAAAGATTATCTGTTCGGTTGGTCAGCTTGTTGCAGATGCAGAGATATGGATCCCCGAGAAAGAACTTATCAAATACTATATTGCTCATAAGAGTAAATTTGATAAGCGGTTTGAAAAAGAATAGTCATTTCAAAAAGCCGGTTGTTATTTTCACAGCCGTCTTTTTTATGTCCTAAAGTGTTTACAAAATGTTCAGGCACAAAAAATGTGTGTCAGAACTATGAATATACCTTTGAATTATTGGATTTGTGAGATCATTTGCGTTCATTTGGAGTAATTTGAGATAATTTGAGATAATTTGAGATAATTTGCGTTCACGAAAAAATCCGACTTTTCCGAAAATCGAATATGCTATAATAGAATTACAGAAAAAATCTGAAAACGGAGGAACGCAGATGAATCATAAAATAATATTAGCACTTTTGTTAGTGCCGCTCATACTCACAGGCTGTATGCAGAGCAAGGAACCGGAGCTTACTCCCGAGGAGCTGGAGCATAATGCACTTGTGGAGTGGTTTGAAACGGGAATGGGAAACGAGGATAAATTTCCCGACCTTCCCGATTATCGTTATTATGCAAGGACAATCGGACTTGATAAGGACGGACTTATTCAGCCCGAAATGTGGGAGATCTTCTATAATGAGGATATCAACATCAATAAGGAAATTGACGGGAAGGCAATATATCTTATCCGCCTTGACCCGAATAAGCTGATGGAGATATGGGCAGAAAATAATGAAACAACAGCGGAGGATTTATGCCGACAGATAGGCACAACTCCCGAGGAACTGTACTACAATTTCGGTCACACATCAAACTCCATAAACTATGCAAAGGATCACAAAAGCGGAAAGGTCAGTTATTCGGATATCGAAAATGAAATATTCGGAGAGGATAACGGCGAGGACAGAAGCATTGTTTTCGGCACTCACTTTCTGTATATTGATACATCGGGAAAATACAAGGTAACATATGAAAGCGAGAATTACAATTTCACCGTCAGACAGCGGGATATCCTGAAAGCCACATCTGATGTGAGCCATAATTATTCCGACTATACATATGATGAGCTGCACCCGGGATATTTTCTTGATGATGTGGGAATACGGCGTGTGCTGAAACTGAACATTCCGAACTTATGGAGCAAGTCGGTGGAAAAGGATATTGATACGGACGCATCGCTGATGTTCAATATGTCCCCGTATTCATACGGCTGCACAAAGGACGATATTATTGAGCTGTATCCCGAAATTGATAATGAGGAAACTGAAAGTGAGGTGACAGAATAATGGTAGGAGATGATGCTTGCTCCGTATGTGCTTCTCTCATTCAGAAGCTGCTTGAATTTATTGCAAATATGGAGCATAACAAACAGTACCGAAAGGGCATGAAGCCGCCTAAGACTCCGAAAATCAAAACGGGGAAGCTGTCAAAGAAATGCTTTAAGAAATTGCAGCAGGCGGGGACGAGCTTTGAATATCTGCCTGTCCCGAAGGAGCTTATGCCGCAGTTTGAAACGGCAATGAAGAAAATGGGCGGAACGTTTTTCACAGGTGGAATTGAGGACAACAATAATATTTATGTTGCGATTCCCGCAGCTCAGAGAAACATGGCGGCACTTGCCGCACAGCATATGCTTTCAAAGGAAATCGAAAACAAACCCGACGCATTTATTCTGAAAGACGGGAATAACAAGATAAGCGAAGAAGAAATGCGGATAACCTCCGATGTTATGAACAGCTATGATATTCCAATGTTCGCTTTCAGAACCGATGACGGAAAATATATGACAGTTATTCCAAAGGAATTTGAAGGTCAGTTCAACAAGGCAATGGAAGATGTCAAGCAGCAGCTTGATCAGCTGAAAAATATTGATGTTGTCCGTTATGACCAGTTTTCGCCTTTGGATAAACCCGAAAAAGTTGCATATATCGTAACCGAGGAAGAAGCACAGGAGCTTGCAAAGGTTGCAAAGCTGGGAGATCTGGATATTCAGTTTGCAAAGACCGAACAGGGCACAGCGGTCCTCTACAATTCGGACATTGCAGAGAAAATCGAAGCAACAAGAGAGGATTACGCAAAGGCTGTTTCCGAAAGCGAAGCATTCCTTATTGATGTTACGGATAATACAATTTCTATGGACATTAACAAGCTGCTTGTTCCCGAGCTTTCCGATGAAAACACATATTTTGTGAGAGTTCCCAATACATCGGGCAAGGACTATATCCGTTTGGATAAATCCGACTGCGAAATTATCAACGGAGGCAAGTCAATAAAGACCGAGCTTGATATGAAAAAGTCATATTCCATATATGACAGTACGGGGAATATAAAGCAGGAACGCAGCGGAGAGGAGCTTTCAAAATCCTACAATACCCGTCACCCTCACGCAACCAAAGGCACAAAGGTGTATGAACATGGTCAGGGGAGAGAGCGTGTAAATCTTTTCAACAAGGAAAAGAATGAGATAATAAGCGTGAAACTGGACAAAGCCGATGTTATGCGGACAGCCCTAAAGGAGCATGGTATCACAGGCAAAACGGCGGATATGCTTATGGAGGACATCAATAAGAAACTGTCCGACCCGCAGAAAGAGATTTTCGGATTTTCAATGGAAAAGACCGAGGTAGTATATGCGGACATTCCCAATATCGGAGAATATCTTGCACAGTCCCAGCTTTCACAGGCAATAGTCGGAAAGACGTGTATGACAGGAGTGGTACCAAAGGACAGTGGATCCAAATGCTGCGTTATGGATAAAAACACAAACAGCTTTGCCGTTCTTCCCATAATGCCTTTGAAAGAGGTTCAGGCAACCCTTTCCCAGATGGGATATTCCGAAATGTCTGCAAAGGAAATAGCGGATAAGGTGGTCAGAAGCTATCGTGAGGGTGATATAAAAGAACCCGAACAGGTAAAGGCACTGTCTGCCGAAAAGGTAACACCCTTTCAGACCACAAATGCAGAGCTTCAGGGCTGTGGCTACTGCAAGACCAATGAGGGGATAATGATTATTCGTGAGAGCGAGGACGCATACAAATATATGTCCGTTGACAAGGACAGCTCTCTTGCTGATGTAGAAAAGGCTTTGCATGACAAATTCGGGCTTGTGGACGATATTTCCGCAGCGGTGGTTATGAAAACTCTCATAGCAGAAGAAATTGTAAAGACCGCCGAGCCGAAAACTATCGGTGATGATGTGACAATTTCTCAGCTTACAAGCAAGTATGTTGAAATAAGCCATGACGGGAAATCCGAAATGATGCCGAGGGATAAGCTTGATACAGAAAAGCTGAAAGCTATGGATATTCCCGAAAAGACCATAGGGGATATTCAGAAATCCTTTGAAAAATCCGAGCATGAAGCACTTCACCCCGAACAGCTGAATCTTATGGGACTTATAGGGAATGCAAAAAATATGCTCCTTGAAAAAGTCAAGGAAGGCGGCAGTAAGGTTATCGAGAACATCAAAAGTAAGGGACAGGAGCGATGACAAATGGCTAATATGGGTGTCCCCGAAAAGAAAATCTCACCGTATTTTTATGCGGCGGTTATCGGCTGCATAGTTGCTATGCCCATAGTAATGTGTTTCGGATATTTGCTTGACCTGTCCGCAGGAGATAGCGGAAAAATTCAGATATTTGAGCTTCTGACAAATTCGGAGGAATATCTGGAGCAGGCTTCAATTGGCGGATTTTTCACGGCATTGCTTCACGGAGGAATGACCGCAAAGGCAACCATAATCGGATTTTTTGCAAGCCTTATTGTAATAATGTATGTCCTCATGGGTGACGGAAAGCGTTATCACAGAAAGGGCAGTGAACATGGATCCGCACGTTGGGGCAGTAAGACCGAAAAGGATATTATTGCAGATACCAATGATTTTTACAACAATGTTATCTGCGCTTCGGACATTATGCTTGTGCTTGACAGAAAAAAGCGTGATAAGAATGAAGCGAAATCAGGAAAGAAAAAATCTGACAAAAAGGAAAAAGCACCTAAACAGGAAAAAAAGTCCGAAACCGTTTCTCACGATACGAATATAAAAGTATCTGTAAAAGATATTGTGTCGCAGAGCAAAGAAGCTGCCAAAATAAAGCCTATGCTTAATCTCAATCAGATGATTCTCGGCGGCTCCGGAACAGGTAAATCCCGATTTTTTGTAAAACCCAATTTGCTGATGTGTAACACATCATATATTGTGACAGACCCTTCGGGAGAGCTTGTTCAGGCTTGCGGACAGATGCTCATAAATCATGGGTATAAGATAAAGGTGTTCAATCTTAATGATATGAAGCACAGTTCTAACTACAATCCCTTTCATTATCTCAGGGACTATAACGGTGAAATAAATGCAAACAACGTTATCAAAATGATAAATGTTTTCATGATGAACACAAAAGCAGAGGGAGCAAGCGGCGGCGATCCCTTCTGGGACGATGCAACAAGGCTTCTGTTGTCGGCATTATCATTTCTGCTTATAGAAACGGGCACAGAGGAAGAACAGAATTTTGCGGGAGTGCTTGACCTTATCCACAAGGCGAAAGTTATAGAGGGCAAGGAAGAAGAAAAATCGGAACTTGACCTCATATTCGACCAGCGAAAAGAAGCAGACCCTAAAGCATTGTCGGTGCAGTATTATGACGAGTTCAAGCAGGCTGCGGGCAAAACTATGCAAAGCATACTTATCTCAACAACCACAAAGCTGCAATATTTTAAGCTCCCCGATGTAAGGAATCTGACCTGTACGGATAATATCCATCTTGAAGAGGTGGGCGATGATTACACAGCACTTTTCATAGTAATTCCTTCATCGGACACTACCTACAATTTTCTGGCAGCCATGATGTACACACAGCTTTTCGACACACTGTATGACAGAGCCATAAATCTTTACAAGGGCAGGCTGCCTGTTCATGTGCGTTTTCTGCTGGACGAGTTCGCAAATTTGGGTAAAATCCCCGAAATTGACAAGATACTTGCAACGTGCCGTAAATTTGAAATATCCATTCAGATCATTCTTCAGAATCTTTCGCAGCTGAAAAAGATGTATAAGGAAGGCTGGGAGGAATTTGGCGGTAACTGCGATACTATGATATATCTCGGAGGTAAGGACCAGTTTACCAACGAATATATTTCAAAGGAGCTTGGCAAGGAAACTATCGACCAACAGAGCATAAATCAGACGAAGGGTAAACAGGGCAGTTCATCGTACAATAACGCAATTCTCGGCAGAGAGCTTGCTACCCTTGATGAATTATCTGCTATGGACAATAATGACTGTATTGTAATGGTCAGAGGTTTGCCGCCGTTTTTTACACACAAGTTCGATATTTCCAATCACCCCAGATATGCGGAGCTTGGCGAGCGGTGGAAGCCCTCGGAGGGACAGACTGATTTGGATAATCCCTACATATATATCCTTGAGGACAAAATGTTTACAGTCCCCGAAACCGAGTATATCGAGCTTACGGATTTCATAAGCACAGGTGATGCCGATGAAGCTAATATGGTTGAGGTGCGATGTGTATTTTCCGATGAAGAGCCGACCATTACCGAAGAAGAAATAATGGTGGACGTTCCTTATGAGATAAGGAAAAAATTCAAGGGCTGCACAGAATTATTTACGGCAGCATAGGAAGGTGATGAAAATGATATGAGCAATAACTGCAAAGGCTGTTTTGCGGATAATGATAAATGTGGTGTTGGTTGTATTGCCCTGAAAGAAAGATTCGAGCAGAATTGCCCGTTTTTCAGAGAAAGGGAAAAGTACATCGAAGATCAGGAATATTACAAAGAACAGCTTCGTGAAAACAAGCCGAAACTGTATGCAAAATATTATGGCGGAAAGGAGAAAACAAGTGCTTACAGATGAACAGATGAAACGCATATCGGAGCTTCTGAAAAAGGGCAATGATGTTGTTCTTAAAATGGTGAAAGATAAAATCACCATTGTATATCAGAAGCCGCATATCTTGAAAACATAATAGGCACATTCAAGGGGATGTGTAACAGTCAAGGGACTTTGAGTTGTACGGAAACGTACAGCTTGAAGTCCCTTTTTTTATTGCAATCAAAGGAAATCGGCAGACCTCTCGCAAGGAAAAGTAATAAAAACGTGCTGAATGTCAGCCGAAAGTAGCTTGTTTACATATATCAAATCAATTTTTATGGAGGTGTTCTAAATGAACAAAATCAGAACAGTAATGGACAAGGCACAGGATACCATGACGGAGATCGGTGCTAAGGCGATGCTTGCCGCTACAAATGCGGTTGGCAAGGCTATGAACACAAAGGCAGGCAGATATGCTCTTGTAGTACCTATGGCAATGTCCGCCATGACTATCAACGCATCTGCCGAAGGAGCGGACGCACAGGGAATGATCGACGCTATCATGGGTATCCTCGGTCCCGGTGTTATCGGACTGGGCAGCTTGGTAGCCGTTGTAGGTGGTATTCAGACCGGTGTTGGCTTTAAGGATGATAATGCCGACGGAAAGACGAGAGGTTTTCAGACCCTTATCGGCGGCGCAATTATAGCGGCTGTCGGAGCAATCGTTCCTTCCACAATTTCTCTCGGCGGTTCCTGATACAGAAAGCGAGAGATTATCTCCCGTGGCAGAGGTCGGCAGAGTGTCGGCTTCTGTTTCGGGAATGAGAGGAGGAATGAATTATGGCGGAGCCGAGCTTCTGGGAAACCGCCTTTACCGAAGCACAGGAGCTTTTGCAGACGGAATCGGACGGATTTGCGGCGGTACTCAACACCATAGCGGGCTTTGATGTTATATCCAGCTGCGGAACTGCAATAAATGTATTTGAAGCAGCGGGAACAGCACTTCTCACCTTGTTTTTCTGCATGGAAGCCTTCACATATTGTGCGAATATAGACTTTCACGGAGGAATCGAAGGTGCGATACGAATAGCGATGAAGCTGGTTGTCAGCGCACTTATCGTTCAGAATGTGGATAACATTGTGGGTGCTGTTTCGGGGCTTCTGAAACAGTCGGTGGATTTTTCATCGGCGTTTTCAAACATAAGCTCGTCGTTTGCGACGGCGGCAACGGCAGGAACGATAGATCCTGGAACACTTGACATCAACTATATCTGTATGAGTTTTATTCTGCTGATACTGATAATTCTTATGTTTGTCATGTATTCCCTGATAGTTGTAACCATGCTGGGAGTTGTATTTGAAACAGCAATACTGACCGCAATTTCGCCTGTTGCACTGTCAACGTTGGTTAATTCACAGGCAAGGTCAACGGGCATTTCTTTTATAAAGAATTTTCCAGCCGTTTCAATGCAGTGGGGAGTGCTGGCAATATGCTTTGAAGCGTTTAACGCAATTTCCAATAATCTGACCCTTGATTTTTCAAGCGGACTTACAAACGAAGGCTTGCTTATGCACATCATGCAGTATGCAACACCTGTTTTATGCGTGATAATGCTGGCTGTTACGGTTGCGAAAGCAAGTGAAATTACAAAGAGAGCGTTAGGAGGATAAAAAAAAGCACCGGAAAACACCGGTGCAATAATCACTTAAAAAGTATTTTCATATAATCACGTTTGCCATAAATTACTCTGTCAACGAATACCGAATCGGCTGATATGCGGTAAAATGCAAGATAATTGTCCGAAACCATGTATCTGTAACCGCTGAAAAGATCATTCTCAAAAAACAGCTGAGTGCCGATCTCGGGATTATCGGAAAGCAAGTCGGTTTTGTCCAGAATTTTGTTTACGGTATTGTCTGCAGCATCGGGACTTTTGAGAACATTTGCAATATAGCCGTAAATCTCGTCAAGGTCCTTCAGCGCTTCGGGAGAGAATTTTACAGATACTTTCATGCGTTTTTCTCCCTGAAATGCTTACGAACATCTGAAGAATCGATCCAACCCTGTTCGTCACCGGAACGTTTGCCTTTTTCAAGCTCACACATCAGGTGCAGCGCAGCCTTGGTTTTCTCATATTCTTCTTGTTCCATTATGTCGATTATCGCATAGCAGCCTCTGCCATTTTTTGTGAGATACACAGGCGAACCGACAGCAACATTATCAAGCACAGAGGAATAATTTCTGAGGTCTGAAATAGGTACAATATTTGGCATAGTCAGCACTCCTTTCATTACATATATTATACCGCATAAACATCAAAAAGTCAATATTCGCAGATAAATTTCATGGCAAATTTAACATCAAATTTTTAGGAGGTTAATAATTATGGTTTCAATGAAAGCACTTATGTCCCTTTCACAGTACGATATGGGCGTACTTGACGGTATTGCAAAGGTAAAGGAAATGCTTGCAGATAACAATTCCTGCAATGGCAAGGTCGCAAGGCTTATCGAGCAGTACCATAGCGATACGCAGGCTGAAATGGTCGGTATAAAGGCCGAGCCTGCTGAAGAAGAATTTGAGCAGTTGGAATTAGGTGATCTTGATGATCAAAGCTGATGTGCCACAGGACGTAACCGAGTACAAGGAGCAGTTTTTCTTCGGCATGAACAGCCGACAGCTTATCTGCTCCGTACTCATGATAGTCGTTGCAGTTCTTGTTTTCCTTGTGGGCAGTAAATTCATTTCAACGGATATTCTGGTGTATATCACAATCGCCCTTATTGCTCCGCTGGCGGCGGTGGGATTTCTGAAATACAACGGTATGGGCTTTGAAAAAATAGCCACTACCGTTGCAGAGTTCTATGTTTCCAATCAGCGGCGGCGTATGGAATATCTTCCAGATGAAATGGAGATACACGATACAGTAAGAAAAATATATATTCAGCAGCTTGAAGAAGAACGCAAGGCTGAAAAGAAAAATATGAAGCGAAAGAGGTGAAACCTTTGAACGAAAATGAGATCGTAACAGGGACAACGGCTCCCGCAGAAAGCTTGACTGCTGCTCCAGTAAGTGAAGAAACCGCTGTCAGCGTGGAAAGTGTTACTACTGATGTTACGGACATATCTGAGGTGTCTGCTTCTGAAATGTCAGAAACGGAAGAAATATCTTCTTCAATGATACTGCCCGAGGGCATTGATGCCGATGCTCTTGTTTCAAGCATAGCGGCAGAGGGAGTATCGGAAGTAATGAGCGAGGTCGGAATTGAGCAGGAAACGGTTGTTCAGACGGCAATAGTCACACAGCCTGTTGTTACAGAAGCGGTTATTGTTACCGAACCGGTTATATCCGAAACCGAAATGTCGGAAGCTGCTGAAATTGTAACAGAAGCGGCAGAGGTTACGGATATTGTTGAGGAAGAAACCGAAATGACGGAGGTTGTTGCAGTCCCGGAAACCCCAAACGGGGTAATGGGATTTGTGCAGAACAATCCTGCTGTTGTGGGCGTTCCTGCTGCCATAATTGCTTTGGCTGTTGCTTTTCTTGCAATCACAAGACGCACCCGCCCCAAGCGTGGCATTATCGAAGATACCGATGATGTGAAGGAAAACATGAATGCCCGTGAGCGTGATGCGGCAAGGCTTGAAACCAACAGACCGAAGAAAAAGGACAAGCGCAGTCAGAAGGACGCAAAGGAAAAGGAGAAAAAGGATTTTGCAAAAAAGGTCCTGAACACTATTCCTTACAAGAAAATTTTATCCGACGATATTTTCTTCCTGGGAAAGAAAATGTACTCTAAGGCTTACACCTTTGATGATATAAATTTCAATTTGTCAGACGAGGAACAGCAGTATATGTACCTTGAAAGATACATCGAATTTCTGTCTATTCTTGATGATACGGTGGATTGCCAGATCTGCTGTTGGAACAGTCAGATAAACTTAGACGATTTCAAGAAGAAAACCCTGCTCCCTCAGAAGGCAGATGACCTTTTTGAATATCGGTATGAGTTCAATTCGAGAGTATTGGAGGAAAATATCCGCAAAGGTCAGAACGCAATCCAGAAGCATATGTATATCACACTTACGATAAAGGCTCCCGATGAAGAAACCGCAAAGCGCAGGTTCAAGTCACTGGATATAACTGCGACAAATACCTTCAACCGTATCGGCAATACAAATATGCGAATCCTCACATCACAGGAACGTGTGGAAATGCTCAAAGATTTCTTTGTGGGTACGGACGATATGCCCGTACCGCAGCTGACCGAAAAGGATTTTGCAAAGGATATTGACAAGCTGTACTGCGCTCCCGATTACTTCGATTTCAAGAAAGACTATTTCATGTTCAACAACACTTATGCAAAGACCATATATATTCGTGAATATCCGAGTACGGCAACCTCCGAAATTCTTACGGAGCTGTTGGCGACGGGCATCGAGATAATGGTTACAACGAATATCGAAACCTATGACAGTGCCGAAGCGAGAAAGCTCGTACAACACCAAATTACCGCAATTGATACGGATATGGCAAAGCGTGAGGTCAAAGCGGCGCAGCATGGTAATTTTTCAAATCAGATGCCCCAGCGTATCAAAAATCAGCGTGATGCAATGGTATCGGTTTATGACAAGATAACCATGAAGGACCAGAAGCTGTTTATGACCAATATGCAGATTCTCATAAAGGCGGAATCCTATGAGGAGCTTAACAATAATCTTGAAGTTATTGAAAGCACTCTGAAAAGAAGCGGCTGCATAAAGGGCGAAATGGCATGGGAGCAGGAGCATGGAATGTGTGACTGCCTGCCTATCGGCTATCAGAGAAAGTTCGGCTGGATGCGTACAATGCCTTCCGAGTCTGTTGCAATTTTCATTCCGTTCAATGTTAAGGAAATGCAGATGGAAAACAGCGTGTATTATGGTCTGAATATGCTTTCCCATAATATTATTCTTTTTGACAGAATGAAAGGACTTGTGAATCCTTCGGGCTTTGTGCTTGCCTGCCCCGGTTCCGGTAAATCCTTTACCGTTAAGCGTGAGATCGTCAATGTATTTCTCGGATATGAGGACGCAGATATTTTGGTCATTGACCCAGAGCGTGAATACTGGAAATTAGCTGAAGCATTCGGCGGTGAGGTAGTCAAGTTCAGCAACGGATCAAAGAATCATATCAATCCCTTTGATTTTGATTTCAGGCTGTTGGAGGACGAGGAAATTGATATCATCTCAGACAAGTGCCAGCTGCTCACTTCTTTTATAAGTTGTATGGACAGCAAGCACCCGCTTAATGCACAGGAAAAATCCTTTGTTGACCGATGCGTCCGCAAGGCTTATGCAAAGTTCAATGTGCTTACCACACTTGACCCCAAGGATATGCCTACACTCGGCACATTCCTTGAGTGCATGAAGGAAGAGAATGAGAACATAAACAAGGATATGAAGGACAAGCTGATAATTACTGTAGATATGTACGTTAATGGTTCGGCTAAGTATTTCGACAATCAGACAAACGTAAATACCAAGTCCCGTTTCATTGCATATGACATAAGGGATTTGAACGGCAATCTGAAAACGCAGTCAATGCTTCTTATCCTTGACTACATCTGGAACAGGCTTTCGGAGAACAGAGATAAGGGCAGAAAGACCTACATCTATTTTGATGAAGCACACCTGTTGTTCCAGGACGAGTATTCCCTTGATTATCTCCGTATGCTTTGGAAACGTGCAAGAAAGTACGGCGGTGTTTTGACGGGAATCACGCAGAATGTTGAAGATCTGCTGAAAGATGATAAATCCCGTTCAATGCTCAGTAACTCAGAATTTCTTGTTCTTCTCAAACAGAATCCCACAGATGCGGCAAAGCTGCAGGATATTCTTCACTTTACCGACAGTGAAATTCAGTATGTAAATGATACTCCCGCAGGACATGGCATTTTGGTGCTGGGCGGCAAGACGAAGATCCCGTTCTATGACGAGTTCCCCAAGGACACCAAGCTTTACAGCATGATGACCACCAATTTCAGCGAAACAGCGAAAATGCTTCAGGAGGAAATGGCACAAAAGGAATCCGAAGCATCGTAAGGAAAGAGAGGGAGATGTTTTATGCCAACAGTTGAAAGAAAAAATACCGATACTGACGAAAAGCACTCCCTTTCCTCTTTTGATAAGAGAAAGGTGCAGAGCGTGACCTTTGGTGCAAGGCAGCAGAGCAGAAAAAAGTATAAGGTGGTGAAACACGAATACGGTTCTGCTGCTCCCGATAAAGATTTTCGTGCTCCACCGGAGCACGAAGAAAATGCAGATAAACCCGCAGTAAAAAATAACTCTTATGAAAAGCAAACTGCCGTAAGTTCAACTTATTCTCATAAGAAAAGCAGTGAGCATAAATCGGACACAGGCAGTTGCGATATTTCTCCCGAAATGGCACAGCGTATGAAACGTGCGGCATTTCTTGCACAGCAGAACAAGGAGGCTATTCAGCTTAATCGTGCAGCCGTTGTGAATGATGAAGCGGAAGTGTTTCATGATAGTTCCGAAAACAGTTCAAAAAATACCACAGCAGACATTCCGAAAAGAACAGAAAATCCTGAACGCAAGCCCTTCGACAGCAGATTTTTATCCTTAAAATCGGATAACTCCGATGATATGACTGCTTCTGAAAAGCTGAAATTCAAGGTCAATATTGCAAAGGCTGAATTTGTTGAGAAATTCAAGGATTCTATCAATACAAACCGCCGCAATGACCTTGGTGTGAGGTATCTTGATGAGCATCGCAAGGAAGGGTACAAGTATGATACAGTCAGTGAAGCTGTTAATGACGGAGCAGCGTTTAATGTTACTCCCAATCAGATAAGAGAGCTGGACGGCGGCGGCCATACTCTGATGGACAAGGCTCTGAAAATAAATGATTATTCGGTGTATAACCCCGATAATCCCGAATATCACAAGAGCAGAAATTCCGCTAATGGTGACTATATCGGCAAGGCAGTTCAGATGGGAAAGACCGTTCAGAATTCATATTCCGTCGGTTCTGCTGTAACCGATGTTGCCACAACTCTTGCGGCGGTTGAAGCCAAAAAGCTTGTCGCAAAGATAATGAAGGGCGAAAATGCCGCAAAGGACAGGGCATTTATCGAAGAACACAAGGCACAGGGCAGAACAAAATATGTTGATGCCGAAAAGGAACGGTACAAGGTAGAACATAAGCTGTCCGAGAAAGAATCTATTCCCGATGCAATGTCCCGAGAGGAGCGCAGAAATTTTCTGCATAACAGGCGTGTTGCCGAGAAGCAGAAGTCGTTCTATGCCGAGCGTTTGCAGACCGAACGGAAAAACAAGCAGAAGGAAATGTTCCTTGATTTCAACAAGGACAATCCTGATCTTGTTTCCAATACGGCAAAGGGAACAGGAAAGCGGTATGCGAAGAAAAAAGCCGCAAAAGCACTGATAGGCGGCGGAGTTTTGGCATCCATAATTCCAATCATTATTATCATAATTGTCTTTGCGGTGATAGCTGCATTTTTCGGCTGGCTTGTCCCTTACAGTTACTCTCTTGCAGGTGAGGACGGTGATGAAACCGAAGCAGCTACCAACGCAGAGGTAATTGACGGTTATGCAAAGCTGATAAAAAACTACATGGACGTGACCCAGGCATATTATTACCTGAATTATGGTGACTGGTACGGCGGTACATACAATTATCCCTCACCGGATATAAGCTTTCCCGAATTTTTTAGTGAATATTGTCAGAGTATTGTCAGTGAAATTCAGTCATATTACTATGATCTGATCGCAGCAGCCCCAAATGTTAATCAGAAAAATGCCTTGATAGATGCAATGAACAATGCAATTTCAACGGCAATTTCAAATGCAATGCCGGCGGCACTTGCCGAGTACAACGCACTCATGGCAAGCCTTGATGATTCGCTTACGGCAGAAACTCACAGGCAGCATTATGAAACCGAACAGCAGAGTGTGCCTAACAATAATGCCGATTCCGCAGAGTTTACGGGAATGCCTGTTGTTGGTACAAATCATTTCGGAAATGTTGAGATAAACAGTGATCTGTCGGCAGAGGAGCTTCTTGCATACATAGCCTTGTACAAATCCATGAGCATTATAAATCCCGATGACAGTGATTCCAATGCAGAGCAGATTCTGAATATCACTCCGCAGGATATTATGGATTTCTTTGAAGAAACGGAATTCATAACAATAACCACCGATGTCACACATGGTAATTTCTGCTCAGGTATGAACTGCAAGCGCAGGCTTGTAGATGAAGCATGGGAGTATTACTGTGACGGAGATCATGATAATCTATCCGGTGAAATAGGAGCTTGCAAAACAGCCGATGAGCTTCGGGAAAAGGTTATGGAGCTTACCGATGCGGAGAGCAATGGTGTCGATGAGGACAGCTTTAACAAGCTCATAGAAGAATATATGAAGCTCATAAAAAAAGAGCTTGACATTACCGAATCTGATTACCGAAAGTTCGGTGCGGCAGATAACACAAAGGCACAGGAGTTTTATTCGATACTCATTGGAGATGAAGAAATCCCCAATAATTTCTGGAATATTGAAACACCCATAGGATAGAGGAGGACAGCGATGAATAACCCATTCAAGGCAGCAAAGAATTTTATAAATCGTTACAAAAAGGAAGAGTGGTTCCGGGCAGTTGCAATAATTATTATTGTGACTGCGCTAACGGTGGTCGGAGTAAGCTACAAGAGGTATCGGGCGGAAAAAGAAAAACCGCCCGAACAGTCTGAAACCGAACAGGTGGAGGAATCACTTATAGAAAATATCTGGAATGACAGCAAGCTGCATCTTGCGGTGTTTGTATCGCTGTCCGCCGCTCTCCTTGCGGTGGAACACAACAAGAACAGGCTGAAACAGACGGGAGGTAAGGAAGAAAAATGAAGCGTTTCAAGGAATGGTGGAAGGAAAACTGGGAGAACAGGTCATTCAGATATGCCGTTACCATAGTTGTCCTTATTATTGCTGCCGTTGCCGTCAGTATTTATGCGGATATTCGGGACAGCAGAGAACAGGATGCAATTGAATCGACTGAATATTATTCAGCCAATTAAAGGTTATTTTATTACCGACCACTTGCCATTTCGTTTTGAGCCTATTCTTTCAATCTTGCCTTTTTTCTGCAATCTGGAAATGCTTCGTTCAATAGTTCTTCTGGTCACATGAATTCTGGAAGCTAACTCGTCTGCGGTATAGTCATTATTTTCAATCAGGTAAGTAAGGATGGCTTTTTCTGTTTTGGTTAATCTGTCATTTAATCCGACATTTATTCCGACATTTATTCCGACGTTTTTGTTATATTCCGACATCACGGATGGCTCAAAAGGTATTACACATCTGATGTAGTTATCGTCAATTTCAAAAACGTCCTTACCGTACTTGCTAATAATTGTCGGAATACCATGACCTGTGTGTTCGGTAAGCCCCATTGTCAGAAATATACGCATAAGCGTTGCATTTCTCGGTTTGCTGATACCTTCATAAAATTGTTTTTCCGACATTCCTCTTGGCAAGCCGCCATGTGACAGTATTTCAATCCTATCTGAAAACATAGAGATCTGGGGTTCTGTAATTGTCCAATCATTGTGTACCAGCGCATTTAACACAGCTTCATTTACGCAGTCAAAATCAAATAAATATATATCTTCTCTTGGTCTTACTGTGGTATCTGATACACATATGTTTTCGGCTTGCAGTCTGCTTTTGATTTTTTCATAGGTAGTCAGCAGACAGCCGTAACCGTAATCGTTTCTTTCAGAAATAGCCGATTTATCAGTACCCTGAAACTTAACAAAAATAAAGGGAATATTGTTCCTGTCAGAAAGAAGTTCAGCCAAAAGGTTGTAATCGCCGTCTGTATTTTTAAGATTCAGATTTGCCTCGAAAGAAGCATTGTCAAGATGATAACCTCTTTCTGTGTAGTAGATTTTTAGATTTCTGAATGAAAGATCGGCATACCCAGATTTCTTTTTCAGCATATATTCTGTGTCAATGAAATTCATTTCATATCTTATCTTGATTTGTTCAGGTGTCATTTCACGACAGGTGGTTCCAACTCGTATAGTACATCCTGCTGATGAAAAGCCATATTTTTTCTGACAGTATATGTTTTTGCTCCCTTTGGAAATGTTGACAAATATAAGCGTTTTTTCGTTTTCAAACTTTAATTCCGAGCGTATCTCATCCTGCGGATTCGGTTCGATCTGTGTTGTGATAACATCAGATATTTTTCTCATTGTCTCATCAATGTTAGTGACACCGACAACGGATCCGTCATCCTTTACTCCGATTATCAGGGTGCCGCCATCAGCATTCAAAAAAGAAACTATCTCCCTGCATATAACATCTGTATATTTCTCTTTTAATTCTAAAACTTCGGATTCATAATATTTGCCCATTCTAAGCCTCCGGATATATACGACATTTATGCTTTTATACCGACAGAAAAATGTCGGTATAAATCGAAAAAGAATTTGGCAGGTTATTTTATATCTGCCATTCTTCAAATATTATACCACACCATTTCAAAAAAATCAACAGAAAGGACTGATTTAATGCAGCTTATCATAAGCGAAAAGCCCTCCACAGCCAAAATCATAGCGGCAGTGGTAGGCGCATCAGATAAAGAATATGACGGAAAGGAGTTCTGCTACAAGGGTAACGGATATTACGTTGTCAATGCCCGAGGACATCTGTATAGCCTGGGAATGCCCGAGGATTACGGAC
>CALBHM010000292.1 GCA_937892835.1 uncultured Ruminococcus sp.
CTCGGCATTGATAAGCGGAATAATGCAATTTTGCCAAAAATACATTATTCCGCTTATCAATGCCGAGCAGGATGTGTATTCAACAATGACAGATAAACAGATCGAAGAATATGTATCAGTTAAAGAAAAGGAATACACATTGCTGAAAGATAAATTCAGGGAAATTGAAGCAAGGAGGGCACAATGAAAAAAGAAAAGAAAAATCAAAAAGCCGGGTTGCTGTTCTCGTTCCTTAAAGGCACAAAATGGTATTTCTTCCTTACCATTCTTTTTGCAGGCGTAACAGCACTTGCCGATATGATTCAGCCACAGATAATAAGGCTGACTGTTGATAATGTAATCGAAGGAAAGCCCTCTGAGTTTGCGGATTGGGTAAATAAAATTGTTGAAAAAATCGGCGGTTTCGGTTATTTAAAAGAGCACATTTGGATACCCGCACTGGCGGTTGTCATTGTTGCGACAATTCAGATTTTCTCTCAGTATTCAAACAGAGTTTATAACACGAAAGCATCGGAAACGCTCGTAAAAAACATGAGAGACAGAGTGTTTACCCATATTGAACATTTACCTTTTGCTTGGTTTATGCAAAATAAAACGGGTGATATTATTCAGCGTTGCACTTCGGATATTGAGACAACCAAAAACTTTCTTTCAGAGCAGTTGACATCAATTTTCAGAATAATTCTTATGCTTATTCTTTCAATTTCATTTATGGTATCAATGAATCCATTGCTGACGGTAATTGCACTTATCCCGATGCCGTTTATAGTTATGTTCTCTTTCCTTTTTCATAAGAAAATGCATAAGGCATTCAGAGAATGCGACGAAAACGAAGGCAAACTTTCCGCAATGGCACAGGAAAACCTGACCGGTGTCAGAGTTATCAGAGCTTTCGGACAGGAAAGAAGCGAAATAAAAAAATTCAAGGCGCAGAATAAATTCTATACCGATCTTTGGGTTAAAATGTCGAAGCTGATGGGTCGCTTTTGGATTCTTTCCGATGTAATCTCCGGTTTGCAGGTAATGATCGTTGTTACGGCAGGTGCAATTTTCTGCGTCAAAAGAGGATTGTCAAACGGTGAATATATTGCTTTCATTTCTTACAATGCGATTTTGGCCGGCCCATTCCGTCAGCTCGGAAGAATGATTTCCGATTTCAGCCGTGCGACCGTCTCTATTGACCGAATTTTTTATATAATGCATTCTCCTGTTGAAGTTGACGAGCCTGATGCGGTTGAAGTACCGATGGACGGTGACATTAAATTTGAAAACGTCAGCTTCGGTTACGAGAATTCACCCGAGCTTTTGCACAATATTTCTTTTGATATGAAGTCCGGTTCAACGATCGGAATTCTCGGCGGAACGGGAAGTGGAAAATCAACGCTTATGCTGCTGCTTGATAAGCTTTACGAATTGCCGCCGCAGAACGGAAGAATCACAATCGGCTCAACCGATATAAGAAAAATTAAGACCGAATATCTTCGCAAGAATATAGGAATGGTATTGCAAGAACCCTTTCTTTTTTCAAGAACGGTTTATGAGAACATCGGAATTGCCGACGATTCATTGACCCTTGACGATGTTCGTGCAGCGGCAAAAGCAGCTGCCCTTGATGAAAGCATAACGTCTTTCCCGAAAGCTTATGATACGCTTGTCGGCGAGCGAGGAGTTACACTTTCCGGCGGTCAGAAGCAGAGAACAGCTATTGCACGGATGCTGATAGGCAATTATCCGATAATGATTTTCGACGATTCACTTTCGGCGGTCGATACGCAGACCGATGCGAAAATAAGGAAGGAAATAAGCGAACGCTTCGGTAAGGCGAGCGTTATTCTTATTTCGCACAGAATCACTACACTTTCATCAGCCGATAAAATTATTGTACTTGACCACGGAAAAATCAGTGAAGAGGGTACACATGATGAGCTGAAATCGGCAGGCGGAATTTATCAGAAAATTTATGAAACTCAGACCAATACCGAGGAGGCGATATAATTGAAGACCAAAGAAAAAAAGCTTCGTTTCTTCGGCATCGGAAAGATAATTCCATATGTTAAGGACTATCGCCGTGAATTTGCGATAATGATTGTTTTCAGTATTATTGCCAGCGGAGTTGAAATAACATTCCCACAGTTTCAGCGTTATGCGCTTGACCAATACGCAGGCACGGGAACGCTCAATCATATAGGTATTTTTACTATCGCATATGCGAGTGCGATTTTACTTGCGGGAATTTTTAATTACTTTGCAAACACAACCGCATCAATAATCGAAGTTAAAGTTCACCGAAAGCTTCGTGATGTCGGCTTTGTACATTTGCAAACGCTGTCATTTTCATATTTCAATCAAAACAGCGTCGGCTATATTCATGCAAGATTAATGAGCGACACGGAGAAAATCGGTACGCTCGTTTCATGGACGCTTATCAACGGAATATGGTACATGGCATATCTTGTAGGCTCGGCTGTCATCATGCTGATGATGAACGTGAAATTAGCACTGATGGTTTTGACCATTCTTCCTATATTGATGATAATAATCGGATTTTTTCAAAAGAAATTGATTATAGCTAACCGTGAGGTCAGAGAAATCAATTCAAGAATAACAGGAAATTTCAACGAAGGAATTGTCGGCGCAAAAACAATAAAATCACTTGCGATTGAAGACAAAATCTCCTCAAATTTTGTCGAAGAAACAGAAAAAATGAAATCGAAATCAATCCATATTTCGAGACTCAGAGGTGCGTTCGGAGCGGCAATGAATTTTGCTTCTTCCATTGCGCTGGCTGTTGTTCTTTATAAAGGCGGATATCTGGCTGCCAATGAGGTTGGAATGTTTGCGGCATTCATGTCATATGCACAGGGCATGATGGAGCCTGTTCGCTGGATTGTCAACGTCATTTCCGAGCTGATTTCAATCAGAGTTAATATAGAAAGATTTACAAACTTGCTCGAAGAAAAATCAGATGTAATCGACACACCGCAGGTAATTGAAAAGTACGGCGATACGCTCAATCCGAAGAAAGAAAATTGGGAGCCGATAAATGGCGATATTGAATTCAGGGATGTAACGTTTAAATATCCTGACGGCGAGGTGAATGTGCTTGAGCATTTTTCACTTGATGTTCCGTTTGGAACTCATCTTGCGATTGTCGGTGAAACGGGCGCAGGCAAATCGACGCTTGTTAACCTTGCTTGCAGATTCTATGAGCCTACAAAGGGGCAGGTGCTTATTGACGGCAGAGATGCAAGGGAACGTTCGCAGCTTTGGCTTCATTCATCAATCGGCTATGTACTTCAAACGCCACATCTTTTCTCTGGAACGGTCAGGGAAAATCTCTTGATGGGGAATCCTGAAGCAACCGACGAGGAGATAAATCGTGCGTTGAAAATTGTTTCCGCCGATGAAATTGTTGCAAGGCTTGAAAACGGAATTGATACAGATGTCGGTGAGGGAGGAGATTTGCTCTCAACTGGTGAAAAGCAGTTGATATCCTTTGCCCGTGCAATTATAGCCGACCCGAAAATATTGATTCTTGACGAAGCGACTGCTTCGGTTGACACGATGACCGAAGCGAAAATTCAGAGTGCCATGGACGCAGTGACACAGGGCAGAACTTCAATAATGATTGCACATAGGCTTTCCACGGTTCGCAATGCCGATATAATTCTTGTTGTCAAGGACGGCGTGATTATCGAAAAAGGAACACATAGGGAGCTTATTAATAAGAGAGGATATTACTTCGAACTTTATACGAGACAGTATGAGGACGAAGCGACCGCAAAAATTTTGGCATAAAAAAGGTGGGTTATTGCATCAATTCGGCGACAACCCACTTTCTTTTTTTATTTTATTTTTCTTCCAAGGCTTCGCTGACGGGAACGGTAACCTTTCTGTCGTAGCAAGAAAAGATATCGTCAACAAATTTTTTCTCGGGCTTCTTTGTAATCAGACTGACAACAGGAACGATAACAAGTGAAGCGAGCATTGCAAATGCACCGCAGTTAACGGGGCTTTGAATGATTGCCGGGAAGTGAGAACCGAAGAACATGTTGGCAATCATAATACCCGAACCCCAGATAAAGCTGACTGCACATGCGGCCTTTGTGACCTTCTTCCAATACAGGCTGTAGAGGAACGGCGCAAGGAACGAACCGGCAAGTGCGCCCCAAGAAAGGCCCATGAGCTGAGCGATGAAAGTAATTTTATTCTTGTACTGAATGACGGCGATAACTGCTGAGATAACAATGAAAACAAGAATAAATGCACGGATTATAATAAGTGTTTTTTTCTCGTCCTTTTTCTTTGAGAGAGGAACAATGAAATCAAGCGTAAGCGTTGAGCTTGAAGTAAGAACAAGCGACGAGAGCGTTGACATTGAAGCGGAAAGAACGAGAATGAGCGTAACTCCGATAATGAGAGGAGAAAGATTTGAAAGCATTGTCGGAATGATTTCATCATAGCCCTTTGACGCAACGTCAACGTTAAAAATTCTTCCGAAGCCGCCGAGGAAGTAACAACCGCCGGCAACAATAATTGCAAATACTGTGGAAATAATCGTACCGGTGTGAATGGATTGCTCACTCTTGATTGAATAGAATTTCTGAACCATCTGCGGCAGTCCCCATGTGCCGAGTGATGTCAGCAGGATAACTCCGGCAAGACCCGCCGGGTCGGGACCGAAGAATGAAGCAAACACGCCGGGAACAGTTGAAGCTGTGGGATCGCTGACCTCTGCGAGGGCGGCAAGTGAACCGCTGAATCCGCCGTGAATTTTGAGAACGGAATAAATAATTGCCACTATTCCGACGAGCATAACAATACCCTGAATGAAATCGTTGATTGCCGTTGCCATATATCCGCCGGCAATAACATAAATTGCCGTCAGAAGCGCCATAACAACAATGCAGACGGTGTAATCTACATTGAACGCCATCTCAAACAAACGTGAAAGTCCGTTGTAAAGTGAAGCGGTGTACGGAATGAGGAAAACGAAGATTATCAGCGAGGTTGCGAGCTTGAGTGCATTGCTGTCAAAGCGAGAGCCGAAAAACTGCGGCATGGTTGCCGAGTTGAGATGCTGAGTCATAACTCTTGTTCGTCTGCCGAGAATTACCCAAGCGAGAAGCGAACCGATAAATGCGTTGCCAAGACCGATCCATGTTGAAGCAACGCCGAATTTCCATCCGAACTGTCCGGCATAGCCGACGAAAATAACCGCCGAGAAATACGATGTTCCGTAAGCGAAAGCGGTAAGCCATGGGCCGACGCTTCTGCCGCCGAGGACAAAGCCGTTGACGTCTGTTGCGCTCTTCCGGCAGTAGATACCGACGCCAATCATGACGGCGAAGAATGCGACAAGTAAGATGATTTTGATTGCCATAAAATACCCTCCTTAAAAAATAAACGGCCTTGACCGCAACTGATCAAGACCGTCTGTTTTTCAAACGAATTTATCGCTTTGAAAGGCTGAACAGACAGTCGCAAATATAGTAATAATAGTAAGGACTATGCTTCATAACTGCCTCTCCTTTCAAGTGATGAACCTATTATATACTACAAAATTCGACTTGTCAACACTTTAAAGCGTTAAATTGCAAAAATATTTTATTTTTCTATTATTTTTTGCATTGCAATCAGCAAAATATATACCGAAACCGCCATTCGCCGTTTGCAAAGAGTAAAAAACAGCTTCCAATGAATGGGAAGGTATCTCATATCGAGGTTTTTATAAGCGTTTTTATATCTTGGTGTTGAAAGAAATTTTTTAATATTCTTAATTCTCGCCACGTGACCGTTTGGATTCAGCATTTCGGTCAAGCCGAGACCTATCATACTGAAGCAGATACGGTTATTCAGAGCAACAGAGAATTCGTCAGGCAGCTTGGTTCTTTTTAAATAGTTTTCCATTCGGTCATAAAGACCATTCCACTGAGAAAAAAGTTTTGACTTGTAGCTTCTCGTCAGTGAAATATCATTGTCTTTGCGATAATGATTGAACGGTTGATTGATGAAGGCTGCTCGATGAACATAACCGAAGTATTCAAGGTTAAAAAGAGCATCCTCTGTGCCAATCAGCTTTGTATCAACAAATTCAAGTCCGTTTTCCTTGATAATATCGGATTTGTAAAGTTTGCCCCATGCCGTAACAAGCGAATCGGCATTGCTTGGGTCGGCGGTTTCTTCGCCATAAAGCCCGGCCATTCGTCTGTGAAGCTTATGACAGCCGTTTTCATCAAACACTTTGTCCGAATCCAAATTAAATAGTTTTTTTTCAGTCGACTTATTGGGGAATTCACGAATATAGCTCCACATAACAACGTCGGAGCTGTTTTCTTTGGCCTTGTTTACTGCCGTTTCGATCGTTTCGGGGTCAATCCAATCGTCGCCGTCGAGAAAAACTATGTACTTGCCGGTTGCGGCATTGACTCCTGTGTTTCTTGCTCCCGAAAGGCCTTGATTTTTTTGAGAAATCAGCCTGATTCGTCCGTCTTTTTCGGCATAAGACAAAATAACGGCGGCACTCCTATCGGGGGTACCGTCGTCAATGCATATTATTTCAAGGTCGGCATAGGTCTGACCGATGACGCTTTCAAGGCATTTCGGCAGATATTTTTCTACGTTGTAAACGGGAATTATTATGCTGACTTTTTCCATGATTTAAGATTCCTTTTTCTTGAAAATAAGGAGTTTACTGAAGAAATAGTTAAGGATAACAACGAGCACGCTGGCGATGATTTTTGCAAGCATTCCCTTTGTTCCGAAAAGCTCCTGATCCATTCCAAGCTTCATGAGAAGCGGTACGCCGAACCATTCTATACAGCCGGTTGCGAGTCTTGCGGCGATAAACGAGCCAAGCTCTTTGAGAACAATATCGCCTTTCCAGCTCTTGCTGTCGAAAACCCACAGCTTGTTGGTAACAAAGGCGAAGAGAACCGCCGCAATCCATGAAAGAACATTTGCTATTGAAGCCTGAAGAATGTCGTTGTTCTCAACAAACTTTCCGACAATTCTGTCAAACAGGGCATAGCTTGCCCACGAAACAACGGTTGTCAGCACGCCGAAGACAAGATACATGAAAACCTCACGGTTAAGCACCTTGCGGCAGATGTTATTTATTTTCTCATTCTTAATATGCTTTGCGATAAAATTATTGATGCTGTCAAAAAATTTATCCATATTTACACCTTTATTTCCACATTCATTCCAAGAATATCTTTATATTTTTCGGTTATCGGCTTAATGTAATTCTCAACAAATTCCTCGGTCTGCTGGGGTGCTCTGCCGACGTAAAGCTCGGGTTTCATAATAGCCTTGAGCTGTTCGAGTGTAACACCGAAAGCAGGATCGTTCGCAATTCTTTCAAGCAAATCGTTTTCTCCGCCGTCCTCTTTAACGACCTTACCGGCCGCCATTGAATGAACACGGATTTTTTCGTGAAGCTCCTGACGGTCGCCGCCACGCTTAACAGCTTCCATCATAATGTTCTCCGTTGCCATGAACGGAAGCTCCGCCATGAGATGCTTTTCAATCATCTTGGGATAAACAACAAGGCCGTCGGTTACGTTGATATAAATTTCAAGAATTGCATCGGTTGCGAGGAAAGCCTCGGCAACGCTGATTCTCTTGTTTGCAGAATCGTCGAGTGTGCGCTCAAACCACTGAGTTGCCGCTGTAATTGTCGGGTTCATGACATCGGCCATAACGTAACGGGCGAGCGAAGAGATTCTTTCGCTTCTCATCGGGTTGCGCTTGTAGGCCATCGCCGAAGAGCCTATTTGATTTTTTTCAAACGGTTCTTCAACCTCCTTAAGATGCTGAAGGAGACGAAGATCATTTGTGAATTTGGCCGCAGACTGGGCGATATTTGAAAGAGTGAAAAGCACCTGCGTGTCCACTTTTCTTGAATAAGTTTGTCCGGAAACGGGATAAAATTCCTTAAAGCCCATTTTATCGGTGATCTTTCTGTCAAGAGCTTTGACCTTGTCCGTGTCACCTTCAAAAAGATCCATGAAGCTGGCCTGAGTTCCTGTTGTGCCCTTTGAACCGAGCAGCTTCATCTGAGAAATCTGGAATTCAAGCTGTTCGTAATCGAGCAGGAGATCGTTCAGCCAAAGAGAAGCTCTTTTTCCGAGAGTCGTCGGCTGAGCCGGCTGAAAATGAGTAAAGCCAAGACACGGAAGATCTTTATATTCCAGTGCGAATTTTGAGAGCTTGTCCATAAGATTAACGAGCTTTTTACGGATAAGCTTCATTGCTTCGGTCATAGTAATAATATCGGTATTGTCGCCAACATAGCAGGAGGTTGCTCCGAGATGGATAATTCCCTTTGCTTTCGGGCACTGAACACCGTAAGCATAAACATGGGACATAACGTCATGACGTACAAGCTTTTCTCTCTCTGTCGCAACATCATAGTTGATGTCCTCGGCATGAGCTTTCAGCTCGTCAACCTGCTCCTGAGTTATGTTCAGACCAAGCTCCATTTCGCTCTCTGCGAGCGCAATCCACAGCCTGCGCCATGTTTTAAACTTGAAATCGGGTGAAAAGAGATATTGCATCTCCTTGCTTGCGTAGCGTGAATTAAGTGGGGTTTCATAAGTATCTTTCATAGTCAAAATCCTCAATTCAAAAGTATAAAATGATTATAATACCTTTAAGGCAATGTGTCAATGCCTCTTGACATAAGTTGTGAAAAGGGGCTATAATGTGCGAAAAGGAAGTGTTAATATGTCTGAAAGAAGTGAAAAGGCCGTTGAGCTTTTTAAGAGCGGCTATAACTGCTCGCAGGCGGTTTTTGCCGCATATGCCGATTTGTTCGGCTTCGATGAGGATACCGCACTCAAGGTTTCGGCAGGCCTCGGCGGTGGTGTAGGCCGTTCCCGTGAGGTTTGCGGAACAGTTTCGGCCGCAGCAATGCTTATCGGTATGAAGTACGGCGCAACGGACGGTGATGACTCGGAGGGCAAAAAGCTTTGCTACTACAAGGTTCAAGAGTTTATTGCCGAGTTCAAAAAGGTTAATCCCTCAATCGTTTGCCGTGAGCTTCTCGGACTTTCAAAGGGCGAAAATTCTCAGCCGAAGCCCGATGAGCGTAACGAACACTATTATAAAAAACGCCCCTGCGTTCAGCTCGTTGAAGACAGCGCATTGGCTTTGGAAAAGATATTATTTTAAGGAGATGTTTTAAATGGGATGCAGCGGAGATTGCTCAAGCTGTTCTTCAGCTTGCGGTGAAAAGAAGGATCTTCACGTTCCTTGCAACGAATACAGCAACGTAAAAAAGGTTATCGGAGTTGTCAGCGGTAAGGGCGGCGTAGGAAAGTCGCTTGTAACCTCAATGCTTACAACGGCAATGCAGGTCAAGGGCAATGCCTGCGGAATTCTTGATGCGGACATAACAGGTCCGTCGATTCCCAAGGCTTTCGGCCTTAAAGGCCCTGCAATGCAGAATGAAATGGGACTTCTTCCGGCAAAGACAAAGACAGGAATCGAGGTTATGTCGATCAACCTGCTTCTTGATAAAGAGGATCAGCCGGTTGTTTGGAGAGGCCCGGTTATCTCGGGCGTTATACAGCAGTTCTGGAGCGAGGTTTTCTGGGGCGATGTTGATTATATGTTTGTAGATATGCCTCCGGGAACAGGCGATGTTGCGCTGACGGTGTTCCAGTCGCTTCCCGTTGACGGAATTGTTATCGTCACAACGCCGCAGGATCTTGTTACAATGATTGTCAAGAAAGCAGTCAATATGGCTAACATGATGAATATTCCGATTCTCGGAATCGTTGAGAATATGAGCTACCTCGAGTGCCCCGACTGCGGAAAGAAGATTTCCGTTTTCGGCGAGAGCAAGCTTGATGAGGTTGCCAAGGAGCTTAATATCCCTGTACTTGCAAAGCTTCCGATTAAGAGCGAAATTGCTTCCCTTGTCGATAAAGGTGCAGTTGAGCTTGCCGAAATCAAAGAGCTTTATGATGCAGCGGATAAAATTAAGGAAATGCTTAAATAAAAAACCAGGTTGTCATTTCAAGTAAAAACCAAATGACAACCTGTTTTTTATTGTTTTTTCTCCTTAACATAAATCGCAATGGCGGTCATATCGTCACGCTGTTTTCCGAGCTTGCGTTCGCATGCCGAGTTGACAATGAATTCAGCCAGCTCACGAGGTGAATGTTTTGTATCCCAAAGCTTCATTTCCTGCTGAATCCAACCGTTGCAGTCGCCGAGCACCCCGTCGGAAATCATCAGGATAATATCGCCGTCCTCGGGTTTGGCCGTTGCTTTGGAAAATTCAATTTCACGCAGAATTCCTATCGGCAGTGATGCCTGTTCAAGAGATGCAACGCTGTCCTTGTGGCGAATAAATGTTGCCGCCGCCCCGGCCTTCATGAAGTCCGTTCTGCCTGTGTAAAGGTCAATGCAAACAACGTCGAGCGTGGCAAGCGATTCGTCAGAGCTTTTTACAAGCAGAGCCGAGTTTGCAATCGGCAGGGCACAGTCAAAGCTGAGCCCGGATTTGATAAGCTTTGAAAAAAGCTCAGCCGCCATAGCGGAATCGACCGCCGCACGGCTGCCTGTTCCCATGCCGTCACTGAGAACGGTTATGTGCCTCCCATTTTCGTCCCGAAAGCTCCTGTAATAATCGCCGCAAACCTTTATATCATCGGCGGAGCGGCTGAAAGCTCCGACTTCAACGTCGTAAATCATTTCCTGTCTGAACTTCATTAGGCAATCATCGTCGTCGGCATCAATGTCGGGAATATCAAGTGCTGTTCCCGTTGCCATGGAGAGAGCTTCGGTAAATTGTGTTATGTTGAAATTATCTCTCGGAGTCGAGACCTTGAGATTGACGCTCATTCTTCCGAATTTGTCAAGGTAGCTTTCGCAGCTAATAACGTTGAGACCTGATTCTTTGGCTTCTTCACCGCATATGTCGGAAATTTCCGTATTAAGATTCAAATCCTCGTCAAATTCGCAGGCGATATCACGCAGAATATCCGCCATGCTTTTAAACTGGTCGGACATAAGTCCTTGCATTTGATCAACCTTGCCCTGCACACCGAGCGACGCAACGTAGCTCATGTAGCGCATGGAAATTTTTTCTTTCATCTCGTCGAAGCAATAGCACGCTTCGGAAAAATTCTTCGGGAAGTGCATTTCACCGAGTGTTGCATGGTCGGTCAAGGCTCTTGAAATTTTGTCGATTGTTTCTTCGGTCGGACGTCGCACCTCATCACGGCAGCTGTTCTTTAAATCGCAGTTATCACAGACCTTGTTCCATGCCGATTTTACGGCGAGACGCAGCTCTTTTTCGTGTTGAGGGGCAAGGGTGCGCTGAACGGTGTCAACGCAGTCCGAAAGCTCAGTTATCGCTTCCGATGCCTCGGTGAGACGGCGAGTCAAAACTCGGCTGTTGTCGCTTTTTATATAAACCGGAGTAGGAAGATTGACCTTTTCGCTGAGTAATGAAAAAAATCTGTCCGGCAAAAGCAGGAATACCGCTGCTGCGACAATCGCTTCGGCAATGGCGAGATATGCTTTGAGCGTCGAATCGATTAAAGCACAAACGGCGACACAGCCGATAAAGCCGACAGCGGAAAAATATTTGTTTCTGCGTGAAAGCTCACCGCATAAAAGACCGGACAGTGCATAGCCTGCACCGAGAAATGAAACCTGACCGCTGAGTCCAACGCAGATTCCGACACATACACCTGCAAGAGTTCCTCCGTTTCCGCTTTTAAGTCTGCCGAGTAAAAGTATAATAAAAGAAAAAATTACGCCGACAAATGAGAAATTAAGCACAGTATATTTATAAAAAGGCATCAGTAGTATTCCGACAGACAAAAGCGTAATCATGAATTCTTTTGTTGTGAAGCGTGCAAAATCCTTTTCGCCGAACATGAGTAAATTTCCTTGAATAAAGATGTACGTGCCGACGCAGCATAGCAGGGATTCGTATATAATTGTAATAAATGTTTCAAGATCGAATCCCGTTGCAAACATAATCGCACCGCTGATAATGAGCATGCTCAAAAAAGAATTTATGTACGGTGTGATTTTCATCAGCTCCGAGCCGAAATAGCGAGCGCAGACTTCGTTTATCATGCAGCTGAAAAGTGCAACGGCAAGATATTTTACCGTGTCGGTCGCATCAAAAAAGACAAACGAACCGATTGCCGTTCCGGCTGTTGCCGCAGCACACTGCATTCCCGAAAGCGAAGCAATGAGCGACACGGAAAAAGGTGAGATAGTTCCCGTAACGAATGGATTCATAAGCAAAAATCCGAATATAAATGACAGCATAGTTTTCATGACGGGCTTGAAGTGAAGCTTTGGCTGTTTTTCGTCTGTTTTTACGGTAATAAAATTCTTTACTCTTGTTTTCAACATGATTTTTCTCCCCGATATTCAATGGTTATTTATATTTTATAACCCATGGGAGGAAAAACAGGTCGAAAGAAAAACGAGCAATAAAGGAACATTTGAAGAACTTTGAAAATAAACGGCGTTTTGTCTTGTTTTTTGTCCCCGATATATGATAGAATATATAAATAATAGATTTATGATTTTTTAGAATAGAGGAATTTTATGGATAACGAAAAGCGCACCGAACGTGACGACCTTATAATAGGAAGAAATGCCGTTTCAGAGGCTCTCAAAAGCGGCAGAGCGATTGACACCTTGCTTGTCGCAAAGGGAGAGCGTAACGGCTCAATAGGCCAGATACTTGCAAAGTGCCGTGACCTCGGAATCGTCATCAAAGAGGTTGACAGGAAAAAGCTTGATATGATGTGCAATTCGTCGACGCATCAGGGTGTAGCAGCCTATGCAGCCTCTCATGAATATGCAAGCATGGATGATGTTTTTGCCCTTGCCGAGGAGAGAGGCGAAAAGCCTTTTATTATAATATGTGATGAGCTTGAAGATCCGCACAATCTCGGCGCAATTCTCAGAACCGCCGAAGCAACGGGAGTTCATGGAGTTATCATTCCGAAAAGGCGAAATGCTTCCTTGAGCTATGTTGTCGGAAAGGCGTCGGCCGGCGCAGTCGAGTATGTTCCCGTTGTCAGAGTTGCGAACCTTGCTCAGACAATGGAGGAGCTTAAAGAAAAGGGTATTTGGTTTTACGGAGCGGATATGGACGGCGAGAACTGGTGCAGCGTTGATTACGACGGCGGAGTAGGACTTGTTATCGGCTCGGAGGGAAAAGGAATCAGCCGCCTTGTTAAAGAGAAATGTGATTTCATCGTGTCAATGCCGATGAAAGGAAAAATAAATTCACTTAATGCTTCCGTTGCGGCCGGCGTGATTATGTACGAGGTCGCAAGGCAGAGGGCGGGAATCAAAGCTAAGGGGTGAGAACCTTGTCAGATTTAACAAATGAACAGCTTATGGAGCTTATTGAAGAAATCAAAAAGAAGAACGGCGGCGAAACCGATGCGAAGAATTGGTCGCACGAGGACATTGAACGCTTGCTTGAATTGACGAACAGAGGCCGACAGCTTGAAGCACTTGACCGTGAGGTTGAGGCTGACCCGGAAGAGCAGACGGCAGAAGAAACAGAAGCTGTCGCCGAGGAAGAAAAACTCGAAATTCCCGAGCCGGCTGCCGAATCAAAGTTTAAGTTTGTTGAGGAACCGTCGGAACAAAGCGTTGAAGACGAGCTTGATGACGATGAATTCGAAGCGGAGAGTTTGGAAAACGCAGTGAAATTTTTGTCAGGTGAAAAGTCGAATGACAACGAAAATGTGAAGGCTTTTGACATTGCCGAGGAGCATGAAAGCACGGACGGCGACGACAGGCTTAAATCAATAATGAATGATGTTGCTCCGGCTAAGAAGGAGAAAAGTTTTGGCTCTGCGAAAAAAGGCTTTTCTTCTCTCGCTCAAAAAATAAAAAATTCCGGCGGAAAATTCTTTGCATCTTTAAAAAATAAACCGGAGAAAAAAGATGAAGAATCATACGACGAAGATTTCGATGAAGAGCTTGAGGAGTCCGGGGAGGAAGAAATTGAAAGCATTTCTTATTCCGACGATGAGAAAACAAAGCAGATTCCCGATCTTGAAGCCACGAAAGAGATTTGCATTGAAAAGCCGGGTATCGTTATAAAAAAAGGCGAAGCACAGGAGGATCTTGAGGGTGCACCGATAATTATGTCGGCGGACGATGCTCTTGAGGACGAAAAGCTTGCCGACGGAGATCCGGTTACAGCCACTGATTTTCAGAATAAAATTCGAGATGCCGAACTTGGCGGGCAAATGGTTTTCACCGGAATGGAAACAGATGACGAAGCTCCCGACTTGATTGATGAGAGTGAGGCAGAGAAAGAACTTTTTGAGAAAAGAAAGGAAAAGATAAGTAACTTTTCTTTGCTTGACAAGGATGAAAACGGCGACCTGTACGGTCTTGACCCCGAGAGCAGCAAGATAGGCGAATTGTTCGCAACGAATGAGGAGAGGCCGAGAAGAAAAGAGTCGGAAAGTTTTGTCGGAATTGAGTATTCTCAAACAAAGGACTCACGCCGTGTAATAAGATATCTCAACACGCAGAAGAAAAAATCTTTGAATAAAATTGTCGGTCTCGGAGTTATTCTCGGATTGACCGTTCTTATCAGCATATTTTCCGCTTCGGCAACGACGATTGCCGGAGACAGAATCCTTACGATTTTTTCAAATTTTATTTTGCTGTGTGTCGGTCTTGTTGTCGCTAATCAATCCATAGTCGGCAGCTTTGAAATGCTCAAGCGAAAGAAGATAAACATCAATACGATGATTTCAATTTCGGCGATAATTTGTTTCTTCCAAAATTTATTGATGTTGATTTTCTATTTTGCCGACAGCAATACGGTAAGCGTTTTTTCGGGTGCGGGAATCGTACTTTTGCTTATCGGTGAAATAAATAATTATGTTGTCCATTCCAGAACCGTCGACGCAATGGAAATGTGCACGGGCGATAACAAGGACAAGCTTTACAGCATTGAAGGTATTACCGATGACAAAGATGCGGTCGAGCTTGCCAAGAATGTAAAGAACACAAGTCCGAGGATAAGATTTTCTTGTAAAACAAAATTTCCGGCACATCTTATCGAGCTTTGCATGAGCGAAACCTCTGCCGATAAAATGACAAGAATCTTGCTTCCTCTTACGGCACTTTTTGCGCTGATAAATTTGGCTGTTGCGTGGGCAGTCAAAAGAGATTTTGCAACAGGCTTTGCTGCGTTTTCAATAACGTTTGCAATGTGCGTTCCGGCATATGCTCCGCTGCTTTATGAGTTGCCGCTCAGCAGAGCCAATCGAAAGTTTAACAAAGAGGGCGGAATGATTTCATGTCAGGAAGCCGTTAATGAGCTTTGTCGCACGAATGTTGTCATCATTGACAGCAAGGATCTTTTTGACCAAAAGGCATGCACAATGCACGGCTTCAAGGATTTTAAAAATGTACGCCTTGATGATGCAATGCTCTATGCCGCCGCAATGGTAATTCGTTCCGGCGGACCACTCACCGGTGTGTTTGACCAAGTGGTTGTCAATCGCCGTGATCTTCTCCCGGCCGTTAAGAGTTTCAGCTATGAGGAAAAGCAGGGAATTTCCGGCTGGATATTCGGCCAAAAGGTTGTTCTCGGAAATCGCCTGATGATGGTTAACCATAATATAGAAATTCCAGAAACCGTTGATGAGGATAAATACCTTATCGCAGGTCATGAGGTTATGTATCTCGGCATAGCTCATAAGCTTGCTGCGATGATAGTTGTCGACTACGCACCGAACGAGCAGATTCGTCCGTATCTCCAAAAGCTGCGAGACAGCGGCGTAAGCATTCTTGTTCGCAACTGCGACCCGAATGTAAATGAAGCAATGATTTCAAGCTGCTTTGATATGAGATTGAACAATATTAAAATTCTTAACTCGTCCTCAGGTCGAATCTTCAAAAAATATAAATCAAGACCGAAGCTTTCCGCAAGAGCCGTTGCAATTCACGACGGCACACCGTATACATTCATGAAAAGTCTTTGCCTTGCTTCAACTCTTAGGCAGATGTTTAAGGTTTCCGGCCTTTTGACTATACTCGGTATATTGATGGGCTTTGTTGTGGTGCTGATACTTTCGGCAATGAATGTCATATGCGATTTGCCGCAGATTTTTGTCCTGCTGATGCAGATTCTTGTAACCTGCGGATTCATCGGGATTGTCAATGTTGTAAGCATTGGTAATTCATCAAAATAATTTTAGAAAGATCTTGCAGTCGCAAGGTCTTTTTTCTTGCAACAAGGATATATAAAGGTGTATAATTTATATGTAAAAAGAAAGGAGTTTTTTTGATGATAAAATTCGGAGTTGTAGGTTCCGGCTGGATTGCCGAGGAGTTTGTAAAAGGGGCTAAGCTTGTTGACGGTTTTGTCTTTTCCGCAATGTATTCACGTACATACGAAAAAGGAAAAGCTTTTGCAGAAAAATTCGGTGATGTTCCCGTTTATACCGATATAAATGATTTTGCAAAAAGTGATATTGATGCTGTGTATATTGCAAGTCCAAATTCGCTTCACTATTCTCAAAGCAAACTCATGCTTGAAAACGGAAAGCATGTGCTGTGCGAAAAGCCGATAACAATAACGCCGGAGGAATTCATCGAATTGAGTTCTCTTGCAGAGAGTAAAAACCTTGTTTATACCGAAGCGATAATGATGCTGCATCTTTCGCAAAGAAAAGTTATAAAAGAAAAGCTGAAAGCTCTTGGAAATGTTTCAACCGCTCACTTTGATTTTTCTCAGCTTTCTTCAAAATATCCTGCATTGATCAGAGGAGAAAATCCGAACATTTTTAACCCGGCAATGAAAACAGGCTGCCTTCGTGATCTCGGAATTTATTGTTTTTATCCCGCAATAGATTTTTTCGGCATACCTGAAAAAATAATTTCGTCGGCAGGCTTTCTTTCAACGGGAGCAGACGGCTACGGCACAGCAATTCTTGATTACGCCGATAAACAGATTACGCTGACGTATTCAAAAATCGGACAGGATTTTTCCGGCTCGCAAATAATCGGAGATAAAGGGACAATGACATTCGGTTCAATATCAAAACTGACCGATGTCGAAATTTATTACAATGACGGCTCGAAAGAAAAGCTTGTCGGCGAAATCGAAAAGCATATTTTAATGAGCGAGGAGGCTAAAGATTTTTGCGAGTATATTTCTACGAAGGACAATAACCTTTCAGAGGTTAATTCAAAAGTATTGTCGGTTGTGGAACTGATGAATACAGTTATAAAACAGTGCAATATAATTTAAAACGAGATGAGCCTTTTTATTTGACAAAAGAGAGTTTAACAGACGGTTAATAAATGAATAGATAATTTAATATTTTTTTGCTCTTTTTGATAAAAAAATTATTGACTAATCGTTCGAAATATGGTAAAGTAATAAATATGTAATAGTGCGTCAATAGGACAAGTGCCCCCTTTTGTATGAAAATACAAAATGTAGTATTTTGTCGTTTACTGACCACAAGGCAAAAAGTTTTAGCGGATTTTACATTGATGGAGAGTGTCGCATATGGCTGAAAACAAAAAGAAAACCGGATCCGGCAGAGCGCTCAGAACCCTTGAGCTCAGATACAGACCGGTCTTTGACATTCATTTGAATATGGCGATAGATTATGAAATCTCAATGCTTATCAATGATAAGGTTATGGGAGTCATGCTACCGAAGCTTTTTGTCCCGATAGCCGAAAAGACCAATCAAATCGTCCAGCTTAATCTTTGGGAGGTTGAAGAGGCTTGCGAGGCTATTAAACGCTGTGAGGAACGTGAAGCCGATTTGAACTCGATAATCGTTCAAATTTCGGTTAAGAGCTTCTCAAAGAAAAATTTTGTTTCTCAGGTTAAAAAAATTCTTGATAAGCACGGAATCGCACCGGACAGATTTTGTTTTGATATAAACGAAAGCATTCTTGAAGCAGTTAAGGATCAGGTCATGGAAAACATCATGGCATTCAGAGAAATGGGACTTAAGGTTTCCATTAATGATTTTGGTCTTGAATATACTTCGCTCACACACCTTGCTCATTATGATGTTGATTACATCGGGCTTCACAAGAGCTTGCTCGACGGAATAATGACAAGCGAAAAGGTACAGAACACCGTGCAGGGAATCATTGATTTCTGCAAAAAGATAGATGCGCAGGTCAGGGTCGACGGAATAGAATCCAAGGAAATGTTTGATCTTCTCAACAAAATGGGAGCGGATCAATTTACCGGATCATATTTCGGCGAGGCGATGAAAGAAAAACAAATCAACTAAGGAGTGATCGGCTTTGGCTAAGAAAGATAAGAAAAATCAGCTTCCCGGCGACGGCAATGTTCCTGAGCAGGATCGTATGAGCCGATACGGAGTCAGAAGAGAATCCAAAAAGGTTAAGAAAAGAGAAGCCGTTATCAGAATTCTCCTTATAATTCTTGTTCTTCTTTTGATTTTCCTTTCCGTTATGTTTGGATGCTCCTCATACATAAACGAGAGAAGAGAATATGACGAAATTATAAAGAACGCTATGCTCGATGAGGTTCAGGACATTAAGAGCTTTGATGATTTGAAAAAAGTCGTCGAAAAAATGGATAAGGAAACTCAGGCGGTCAGCACGGCAATCAACACGCTTGAGCTTACTCCGGGCCAGGTAAGCTTCATCAAGGCTAAGCTTACGCAGATTAGAGATGATATTAATAAGATTCTTGAAGCCGATCTTGGGGATATCGGCGGCGCAACCACTACGGCAAAGGAAGTTACCAGTATCCGTGAGGTAACAAGCGTAAGGGTTCAGACCCTTCAAAGGATTCAGGAAATCACGAGAGTTATTGAACAGCGTGTAGAAAGAATCGAAACTGTTATCAATACCATTGAAAGAGAAGTTACCAGCGTAAGACCTGTTGATATTACAAGATACAGCGATGTCACACGTTACAGTGATCTTACAAGATACAGCGATATTACTCGTTATAGCGACGTTACTCGTTACAGTGATGTTACAAGAGACATTACAAGATACACAGAGGTTCCGTCATATGTAACAAGATATAACGATGTAACCCGTTATAATGATGTTACAAGATACAACGATATCACCCGCTACAGCGATGTAACAAGATACAGCGACGTTACGAGCATTAGGTATAATGACGTAACGAGATATAATGATGTAACACGTTATAATGACATAACAAGATATAGCGATGTTACCCGTTACAGCGATGTAACAAGATACAGCGACGTTACCCGTTACAGTGAGGTTCCGAGCATAAGCGTAACTTATACGGAGGTTACAAGCTATAATTACATTGATGTATCGAGATTTAATGATGTAACAAGATACAGCGATGTTATCCGTTACAGTGACGTCACAAGATACAGCGATATTACTCGCTACAGTGAAGTTCCGAGCTACTCGGTTGTAACCAGCGTCAGCGAGGTTACAAGTATCCGTGAGGTCGAGGAAATCAAAGAGGTCATTAAAGAGGTTATCAAGGAAGTTGAGGTTATCAAGGAAATCATCAAGGAGATTGAGGTAACTACAATTGTCCCGGTAACCAGCATCAGTGAAGTAACAAGCATTCGTGAAATCATTGAGAACAAGACTAACGTAACCGATACAGGTGATTTTACTGCGATGATCAATAAATCGGAGCAGACAAGAGGACTTTTGCTTTCAGAGTCGAAAGACTTTACCGATATGACTGCCGTTCTGAGCGGCGCAAGCGTTAATGATATGGGCGATTGCACATATACATGGCTTCCGTCGGCCACAGAGCTTGACAGCATTGACGGTTCTCATAACCGTTCAAACGGCAAGGAATTCTTTGCATATACATTCTATGTTAAGAATGTCGGAGACGTTGACGTCAACTATACGGCAAATCTTCAGATTGAGTCAGTCAAGCTTGATGCCGATGAGGCAGTCAGAGTAATGGTAATCAGAGACGGAGGTACCCCCACAATTTATGCAAAGCCGAAGAGGGGAACGACCGACGAATTTGATATAAATGACAAATATGATAAGGACGACAAGTTGTTCATTAATGACTCAACAGTCATGCAGGACAAGGACGTTCTTACAAAGGCCGGCAGCTACCATAAATATACGGTAGTAATGTGGCTTGAGGGCTGGGATCCTGATTGTGTCAATGACATTTTGGGCGGCAGCATTAAGCTTTCAATGAAGTTTGATTACGATTTCGTATAAACTTGGTGACGGGAAGTTTATTCCTATTCAAGTCAGCTTTATTGAAAATAATGTTCCACTAAAACGTCAAAGGCAATTCGGATAAAATTGTGCGTTTGGCGGCGCGTTAACGGTCGCCAAAGCATGAAATCTTTATGGAGGTAAAGATAATGAAAAAGACATTCAAAAAGCGCGCATTCATTTCTGCCATCGCAATGCTTATCGTATCTGCTATCGTTCTTACGTCAGCTACATATGCATGGTTCTCAATGGCAAAAAGAGTTGAAGTCGAGTCCATGGAATTGAACGTCACATCACCTGAAGGTATTCAGATTTCTGCTAATACATCTGCTTTCACAACAAAGCTCACAGTTGATGACATCAAGGGCGAATCTTCAACACGTTTCACTGCATACGAAGGAAACACAAACAATATTCCTGAGACAGTTAAGCCGTCTTCGTCAGCACTTATCACCGGTGGTATTCTTCCTGCATTCTATGATGGTTCCATCAACGATGCCGGAACAATGGACTGCCGCAGAGTAACTTCTGACGTTGGAAGCGGTTATGTAGCATTTGACCTTTTCATAAAGGTTAAGTCAGCAACAGCTGTTAAGTTCGGTTCATCAACTGTTACCAGCGAAGCAAACCCGGAGATCCCGACAGCAATGCGTATTGCTCTTGTAAAGTGCGGTACTGTAGCTGAGAAGGCTGACGCTGCAGCTATCAGCAGTGTTCTTCCCTCAAATGCTGCTGCAAACAAGGTAATATATGAGCTCAACGCAAGTGAGCATACAACAGCCGCAGCTGCTCTTGGTGCAAGCGGAGTTATGACAACAAGACCGCTTACATCACAGACAAACGGAATGATCACGGATGGAACATACAACAACATAGTTACTAACCCCAACTTCATTGGCACATACAACGCAACAGTTGCAACAACAGCTTCACAGGCAACAATTAACGTTGATGCCGGTATCACTCGTATGAGAGTATACATGTGGATGGAAGGTAACGATGTTGACTGCGCTAACGATGTAGCAGGTGCAACAATTAACTTCAACCTTGTTCTTGAAATAGACTAATTTATTTATTTCAAAACTTCCGGATCAGTGATCCGAAATTTACCCGTCACTTTGGGAGGGTGGTGCCTTTGGGCATCACCCGTGACCCGGAGCTAAAAGGGCGATTTGTCCACACAGGTTTGTGTTGGCAAATGACCTTTTTAGGTAAAAAATTACAGGAGTGAATGTTTTAAATGAATGAAAAAGGGAAAAGCATTTGGGGTGTTATTTCCGATATATTGCTGATTATTATTATTATAATCGCAATTATAATTACGGTTATGACCTTTACCTCAAAAAATTCGGATATGGGTATCGGTAACGTTCTCGGATATACTCCGTTTGCCGTGCAATCAGACTCAATGGACTCCGGCGAACCGTCGGGATTCGGAACCGGCGATCTTATAATCTCCAAGGAGGTTAAGGATCCGGAAGCTCTCAAAATTGGCGATGTCATAACATACACAACGGTTATTGAGGGTGAAACGGCCGGCAAGAAAATCAGAGGCTATAATACCCATAGAATTACCGATATCATTAAGGCCGGAGACGGTTCTGTTTATGCCTTTGTAACTGCCGGTGATGCAGTGGGAATGGAAGATACGGTTAACGTTCTTCCGGATGAAGTTATTGCTAAGCAGGTCAATTCCGGAATTGATGAAAACGGTAAGAAACTTACCGGAATGAAGATTGCCAACTTCGGTTCGGCACTCAGCTTCCTCCAAAGCAGAACAGGCTTTATGATATGTATTATTATTCCTCTGGCACTGTTCTTTATTTGGCAGATATATAAGCTAATTTCAATGTTTATGACGGCAAAGGCCGAAAGCCTTGATGAAGAATCAAAGCAACGAGTAATTGAAGAATATCTCGCTCAGCAAAACAAAGAAAACTCTCAAGAAAAAGAAGAAAAATAACATTCAACTCTTAACAATATTAAACTTTAAATAACAGAGGGTGACCGAAATGACAATCACAAAGTTCCTTGCAGAATTTTTAAATCAGTTTTTCGTAAAAGGTGTCTGGGGTATTTTTAAGGGCATCGGTTTAGGCATTGCAAATATTTTTAATATTCCGCAGTATATTAAGATTTTTAAAGAGTGGGCAGGTAAGTTCACCATTGTTGACTGGCTTCTTGCTATTGTTGCCGTTATTGCAACGGTAGCTGTTCTTGCGGCTATTGTAATTCTTGTAGTTGTACTTGTTAAAAAGTATGTCAGAGTTAGAAAAACTCTTGTTGACCAGGAAGAGCTTCTTATGGAAGTCGGCAACCTTAACCGAGAGGTTATTAAGCTGAACAACGAGAAGGAAAGAATTCTTGCAATGAAGGTTTCTCAGCTCGGTCTCAATCCCGGCGAAAGCCCGTATGATGAAAACGGCGAGGCGACAGAGGAAGAGAAGAAGGACGGAGAGGTCGATAAGACTGCCGATGACTACAGCCGTTTCTACAAGTGTACTCAGGTTGACCTTGAAATTGAAAATTACGTTGCTCCCGATTTTGATAACGAAATTACACTTCCCGAAATCTGCGAGAGATTCCGTAATTTTGCATGTTCACGTCTTGGTCTTTTCTATGAGATCAAAATTATCAGATTGTTCCTTTCGGCATTTGCATCGACAAGACTTATAATTCTCCAGGGTATTTCAGGTACAGGTAAAACCTCACTTGCTTATGCATGGGGTAAGTTCCTCAAGAATCCTGTTACGATTGCTTCGGTTCAGCCGTCATGGCGTGACCGTACCGAGATTTTCGGTTACTTTAACGAATTTACAAAACGTTTCAACGAGACGGAAGTTCTCAAAAAGATGTATGAGGCCACCTTTAAAGAAGAAATATTCATTACAGTTCTTGACGAAATGAACATCGCTCGTGTTGAGTATTACTTCGCCGAGCTTCTTTCAATCCTCGAAATGCCGTCAAGAGATGAGTGGGTCGTTTCACTTGTTCCGAGCGTTTGGCCGACAGACCCGAAGCATATCATCGACGGTAAGCTTAAGCTTCCGGAAAACATGTGGTATATCGGTACAATCAATAACGATGACTCAACATTTGCTGTTTCGGATAAGGTTTATGACCGTGCTATTCCGATTGACCTTAACAGTAAGGGTAAATTCTTTGAGGCTCCGTATACCGAGGAGCTTAACCTTAGCTATAAGCACCTTGAGGGCATGTTCCTTGAGTGTCAGACAAAGTATAAAGTATCCGATGAAAACCTCAAGAAGATCGAAGAGCTTGATGACTATGTTATCGAACATTTCCGTCTTGCTTTCGGTAACCGTATTGTTAAGCAGCTTAAGGAATTTGTTCCTGCATATGTCGGCTGCGGCGGAACAGAAATCGATGGTATCGACTTTGTTCTTGCAAAGAAGGTTTTCCGTAAGTTTGAAAGCTTGAATCTTTCATTTATTCGTGATGAAATCGACGGACTTGTTACATATCTTAATAAGCACTTCGGTAAAGCAAACATGAACGAGTGCAAAGAGTATCTCCAGCTTCTTAAGAGACTTATGTAATCCCGAAACCGTTATTATAACTATTGTCAAAGGGGACATACTGAATGAACAAATCGTATCTTGAATTATATCTTGAATACAAGGATTATCTTGCATCGGCAACAACCGATAACGAGTTTTATGATGAAATGGATACTGCTATTAACAGCGGTACGAACAGCTATTCCTTGTTCAACAGATATTTTGATAAGAAGATTGACCTCAAGTGGGTTGAGGAAATCGAAGCGTGTATCATTCCCCTTGATAATATCATTCGTGTTCCGAGAAAGTTCATCGTTCAGGAAGAAGAAATTGTTCCTATTGAACGTGCAAGAAAGATTACAAACGAATCAATTCGTCATCTTGCGCAGCACACCAATATGATTGCAAAGGTTGAGGGTGACGACGTTACTCCGAACCAGATTCTTAACGTTTTCCGTGAGGAAAGCTATGAGGTTTATGAAAACAGATTTGTTTTCACGCTTATGCAGAACCTTGTCAGATTTATTGATGTGAGATATAATGTTCTTTTCAATATTTCCGATGATGACAACATGGCTTCCCTTAAGATGGAAAGTGACTTCACAAGAGGCCGTGAGAAAATCCAATATAAGCTTGAGGTTTCGGCACAGTCGGCAGGCAGCGATGTTGAAGGTGAGGCAGGCCCCGAAGGCGAAAATGCAACAGCGTTCCAGCGAATTGAAAGAGTTAAGAGAATTATAAACGAATATGCAAATTCCTCTTTCATGAAGGAGCTTAGGAACTGCGTTCCGGTCAGACCTCCTATCATGAGAACGAATGCAATTCAGAAAAACCCGAATTTCAGAGCCTGTCTTAAATTGTGGCAATTTATTCAGTCATACAATGAGCTGGGATATGAGATAACAGTTAAAGAATCAAATGACATGGTCAGTGCGGAATATATGAACGAGCTTAATCGCATGACCGCAATGAACTATATGATGCTCAAGGCTAACACTCTTTCAGAGGACGCCGTAGGCAAGCAGAAAAAGCGTAAGCTCAAGCCGAAACTTCTTAAGAGATTGGCCGAAGAACTTGTTATGGATTACGACATGGAGGAAGTTGAGATTCAACGTGTCTTTGTCGATGAGGTTAAGCGTGTCAGCCGTAAGAAGATTGAAGGCGAAAAGAAAATTCAGGAAGCTATTCAGCGTGCTCTTGATGCAGAGAACGCACGTAAGAAAGCCATTGAAGATAAAATTAAGGCGAAAATTGCCCATGAAAAGGAAATGGAGCGTCGCCGCATAGCAAGGGAAAAAGAGAGAATCAAAAGAGAAAAGGAAAAAGAGAGACAGAGGATCAAGAGAGAGAAAGAACGAGAGAAAGCTCGCATTGCAAAGGAGAAGGCTCTCGCAAAGGAAAAGGCAAAAAAAGAAAGAGAGAGAGCAGCAAAGCTCAAGGCGCAGGAAGAAGCTCGTATTGCGAAAGAAAAGCAGCGTGAAGAAATGCGCATAGCAAGAGAAAAAGCCGCAAAACTTGCAAAGATAGAGAAGGAAAAGGCTGCTAAGGCTAAAGCCAAGGAGAAAGAGCGTAAGGCTAAGGAATTGGCCGCTCAGAAAGCTAAAGAGAAAGCTGCAGCAGCAAAACAAAGAGAAAAAGAGGCTATTGCAAAGGCCAGAGCAGCTCAGGCAGAGAAAGAACGTCTTGCCAAGGAAAAGGCAAAGCAGAAAGCAGCTGCCGCAAAAGCTGCACAAGCTGAAAAAGAGCGCGTAGCTAAAGAAAAGGCTAAGCAGAAAGAGGCTGCAGCGAAAGCAGCACAGGCCGAAAAGGATCGCATAGCTAAGGAAAAGGCAAAGGAAAAAGAACGTCTCGCCAAAGAAAAAGCTAAGCAGAAAGAAGCCGCAGCGAAAGCAGCACAGGCCGAAAAAGATCGCATAGCTAAAGAAAAGGCGAAAGAAAAGGAAAGAGCAGCTAAAGAAAAAGCGAGAGCTAAAGAGAAAGAGCGTATTGCTAAAATGAGAGCTGCCGAGGCGGAGAAACAGCGCATTGCCAAAGAGAAGGCAAAAGAAAAAGAACGCCTTGCTCGTGAAAGAATTAAAGAGCAGGAGCGTGCCGCCAAGGAAAAAGCCAAAGAAAAAGAGCGAATTGCACGTGAAAAAGCAAGAGCAAAGGCAAAAGAACAGGAGCGTCTTGCAAGAGAACGAGCAAAAGCAAAGGAAGAAAAGCTTAAGGCGAATAAAGCAGTTAAAAACGGCTGAGCCTAACAACAATACATGTTGATTCGCCATGTGACAATCGTGGAGTAAGCATGGTCGAAAACAGTGGAGGTTTTACTATGATTAAAAGGAGATTAGAAAGGGTTGCGGTAACGTTGCTCAGTGTGGCTGTGTTACTGTCCTCAACCGGAATAGCATCATCGTTGGCTGTCAACGAGGTTAGCGCGTCCGGTTCTACAACTGCAGTCTCTGCCTCCACGGTCAACGCCTCCACAACAGTATCGCAGGAGGGCGGTGCAATTTCATCAACCACGGTTACAACCGAGGGCGGTGAACTTGTCACGGAAAACAAAGGAAACGGCACGGTTGCCGATCCTTACAGGGTTTCTGACGCTGCCGATTTCATTGCAATGCAGGATAAAATCAATCTCACAACAAGTGCAAATAAGAACTTTGTGCTTACGAATGATATTGATCTTTCAGGTGTAAAAGCAGAAGATTTTACATCAAATTCAGTATATTCAGGTGCGCTTGTTTCTGTAAGCAGAAATCTCAGTGCCGCATCGAAAAATGTATTTTTCACTCTTGACGGTAACGGACACAAATTAAAAGGACTTAACGTTACTTTCGGTAAGGGTGAGAATTTTGCGATTTTCGGTTATTTAAACGGAAAATCAGTAATTAAGAATCTTGTTGTTGAAAACTGCGTGATCAATGCTGCTACCGATGCGAAGAACTGTGCAATTCTTGCCGCCGAGAATGACGGTACAATTTTGAATTGTGAGATTAAGAATTCTGTTCTCTCGCTTAAAAATGTTGCAAATGCAGGCTTGGTTGCAGCTGTAAATGACGGTACAATTTCCGATACTAAAGTAACAGGAACTCAGTCAAATGTAAGCGGAGCTTCAGCTGCGTCGCACACAATTGCCGCAAACGGAACCGTTGGTTCAGTTGCAGGTGTGAATAGCGGCAAGATTACGGGAGTTTCTGTAATCAATGTCGGAGAATTTATTGATTCGTCACTTTCCGGAAAAACCGTATACGGCGGAATTGCCGGAACAAACTCAGGCAGTATTTCCAATAGCTTTGCTTCCGGTAATGTCACCGGCGGTAAGGCAACTGATTTTGTCGGTGGACTCGCAGGTCGTGCTGAGAAGACTGCGAAATTTGTAAACAATTATGTGCTTGTTGCGCTTAAGTGCAGTGCCTCGGGCAACGGACTTGTAGGAACAGGAGCAACCGCTGACATGCTCAGTGAGTGCTACTGGTCAAGTGCCGTAAGCGGCAGAACATCTTCTGTGACTAATTATGGAACTGATATCCATGATATAGATACTCTCAGATTCAAGACAGTCAAGGTCGGCGAAACTGTAAGCATTTCTAAGTCATCGCTTTCTGCTTCATGGGGAAAAGCAAGCTTTTCAATCGGCGACAGCTTTAAGTCTGTTGGAAGCGGAATCACAGTTTCAGGCTCAAGTATAAAGGGCGTTACAGCAAACAAAGTAGCATGGTTCAATTACAAAGCGGAAATTTCTTTACCGTCGACAATCGGTACGGGAACTCTTAAAATTTCGCAAAGCTTTGATTTGCCGATTCTTGTTGTTTCCACCGGAACAAGTGGCAGCGGAACAGCATCGGAACCTCTTGTAGTAGGAAACTCGGCTGAATTCCATATGCTCAAATATGCACATGGCATTTATGCTAAGCTTAGTAAGGATATTTCTGTGAATGTTTCCGCATTTTCATTTAATGGAAGCTTTGACGGAAACGGTCATAGTGTAATTATTTCCGCACCTGTTTTCTCGGAGGTATGCGGTTCTGTTAAGAATGTTGAGTTTATTTCAAAGACCGATATCTCATCGGCAGTGCTCGGCAATGCTCTGAATGTAAAATTAAGCAATGTTGCAGTAACACTTTCTAACGGTGCAGTTTTCAATGCAGCCGGAATAAATTCGGGTGTAATGTTTAATACGGTAGTCGGCAGCAGTACTCTTGACAATTGCCGTGTTAAGGCAGATGTGAAAATTACAGGCGATGTTACATCTTTCGGAGCACTTGTCGGATCTGTAATCGGTAACGGAACTAAGATTACAAACAGCGGTGCTGCATCGAACATCAGTGCTTCCAAGAAAGCATCTAATGCGGCAATCGTTATTGGTTCGGTAAACGGCTCTGATGTAATTATTGAAAACTGTTATGTTTCGGGTAAAAATGATGCAGGAAAATATTCCTTTATTGCAAATATTGCTGCAAAGGACACTAAAATTTCAAATATTTATATGAGCAAGGGAACGCAGACTCCTGTCGATTTTGCTAAAGCAGACAAGACTCAGTTCAATGAGTGGTCTTTTGATGACGGCGAGGTTGCATTCTTTACCGGCAACGGCGGAAAATTCGGCATAACCATTCCGTCAATCAAAGCAATGAACAGTTCATCTGCTTCCGATTATTCTGTTACAACGGAGGCTTCACTTCTTTCGGCAGCAGTAAAAGCTGAAGATGGAAAGCTTATTCTTAGTGCTAACCGTGCAGCAGGCGTTGTGACGGTTAAGGGCTGTGCAGTTACGGTGACAAATAAGTCGACCGGACTTTTCACAACCGTTAAGATTTCAAACGGACTTGAGAAGGACAGTGCAGGAAATTATATTGTTTCCGGTGCATATGACCTTGCTTATGTCAGTGAAAACATTTCGGAACTTAACAAGGCGAGCTTTGTTGTTAATTCCGATATCGATATGTCTGAGCTTTCCGCTTTTTCACCGATTGGCGGAACACTTGTTCCGTTTAGCGGTAAGTTTAACGGAAACGGACACGCAATTTCCAACATAAAGATTAACGGAACATCGAAATCCGGTCTCTTTGCCTCACTTGATAATGCCGAGATAAGCAATTTGACAATCGCTTCAGCTCAGATTAATGCGAAGGGTCTCTATTCGGCAGTTCTTGCCGGACAGATAACGGGTAATACCAAGCTTTCCGATATTACGATTAAAGACAGTAAGGTTATTTCGGACGGACTTTATTCCGGCATTGTTGCTGGTTCAATCAACTCCGGTTCGATTGATGCTTCGAATGTCAATATAGATAATTGTACTGTGAATTCAAAGGCAAACTATGCCGGTGCAGTTGCAGGATATGCTTCATGTGACGGACAAATAACAAATGTAAATATTGTAAATACAGCTGTCAACGGAGCGGAATATGTTGCAGGTGTTATCGGTATTGCCGATGGTAAACTTGCTGTTAAATCCGTAACGGCTGACGGAATGAAGATAAAAGGTGTATCAGAAGTTTCGGGTATTGCGGCAGGCAAAGGTGAAGTTTCCATTGCCAATGCTAAGGTCGTTTCTTCCGAGGTAGCAACAATCGCAGACAGCTCTGCATTTGTTGCCGGCGGAATTGCTTCAAGCTTTGGTTCATCAATTAGCGATGTTGAGCTTAGAAACATAACAGTGAAAGCAGGTGTTGCTTCTGCTGTTGTCGGAAAGGCAATTTCCGATGCAAAGCTTTCAATCAAGGGTGTAAAGATATACGCTGTGAAAGTTCAGGCGAAAAACGCTAATACAGTTGCAGCCGGAATTTTGGCAGTTCACAATGCCGGCGGAGCAGTTGTAATAAACGATTGCTACATTGATGCAGAGACATCAATTACATCAACTGCTGTGGCTTCCGGTATTGTTGGAGATGTAACAGGAGACGAAAGTGCGCTTGTTGCGGAGAATATTAAAACCTTTGCAAAGATTGAACTTCTCTCTTCGGCTGATGCTGTGGCAGCGGCCGGTGCTGTTGCAAAGCTCAGTGCTGTTGCACTTAATAATGTTCAGCTCAAAAACATCAAAGTACTCGGCTCAATTATCGGTGACGCCGCTGTTGGTGGTATGATCGGTGTTGTAAAGGGAATCGGTAGCTTTAACGGTATGACACCTGTAATTTCTGATTCCGTATGTGCCGCTCAAGTTAAGACTGAGGGTACAAACAAAGATGCCGGTGTGGTGATTGGCTCTGTAGAGAACAGCAAGTCTATAAATACCGATAATATTGATTCGATGATGAGTGGAATTATCGTTTCGACATACTTCGGTAATGTTCCGGCGTTCGGCATATCAACAGAAATAAAGAGTACGAATATCGTTGATATGGATAAACCGAACGGATCGGCAATTAAGCCCTCTGTCGATACAATTTCTACGGTTGGTGAAACCGAAATTACACTCTCTAATCTTCCAAGGGCGAAGGGCTATGCTTTTGACAGTAATTCAGGCTGGGCTTCTGAAGCAGATGAGAGAATTCGTGTCGTTTCATCGACAGAGAATACGCTTGTTCTTGATGTAAATCACATGGCAGATATATCTATTGTTGCATACTATGTGTCAACATCAGACAGCGAAGTCAGAATTCCTGTTCATTTTGCAATAAAGTCTGATGTTCGCACACCGCTTAAAGGCGACGGAACCATCAAGTCTCCGTATCTTATTTCAAATGCGTACGACCTTGAGACAGTAGCATATTATGATAGCTTTGGCAAATATTTTGCTCTCGCTTCGGATATTAGCTTTAATACAAAAGATTTTGAATTCGGCGGCGGATTCTATAATGTCGGCAACGGCGTAGTTACAATCGGCAGGGCAGAATCAGGCTTCAAAGGCAATTTCACAGGTTTTTATAACGGAAAAGTTCATTCAATCAACGGATTGAAGCTTTCAGGAAACGTTCTCGGAGGACTCTTCGGTGCAACGGATGGAGCTGTAATTTCCGATATTATTATCAACAACGCAGATGTGATCGGTCTTAACTATGCCGGTGTGGTTATCGGTAATGCAAAAGACACGGTTATCAAGAATGTAACAGTTAATTCTTCTTCCGCAGTTTCAAGTGAATTTGGCAGTGTCGCAGGTATTATTGTCGGCAAGGCTGAAAATCTTACAGCGGAAAACATTACAATAAATAATTCAAAAGCGTCCACAACACTTACAGCAACCTCGGCAACAGTTGAGATTGCCGGCGGCATTGCCGGTATTTTCAGCGGCACGCTCAGCAGTGTTCAGATGAGTGATATAACGGTTAAGTCCGGAACGATTGCAGGTGGTGTTGTCGGCAGTGCAGAGAATGCACAGCTTGAGGGTGTTGTATTCAATGGAATCGTTTCAGCCGAAACGGCAGGCGGAATGATCGGTACACTCAGCGATCCGCTTGGAACCTTTGTAAAGGATTGCTTCGTAGGCGGTTCTGTAAAGGGTGAAAAGCTTGGCGCAGGTATAATTGCGGAGATTGGAAGAAACCCTGCATTTATAGATAAAACGGAAAAAACCTTGATTGAGAATACCATTGTTGCGGCAAAGGCTGAGGCTGAAATTTCAGCTGCAGCTATAGCTAAAGCAGATAAGGATACTTTCTCAGAAAGTGAAAAAGCAAAGGCTAAGATTTTATCCGAGGTATATTATTCATCATATCAGAATGAAAGCATTTTTGGTACACAGGAGCTTAATTCGTATCAGAAATCGGATTTTACAGCAGTTGATCTCAGTTCAATGAGCTGTACTCTTGGCGGAACAGAAAAATCTTTCATAACACTTAACGGTGAAAACACCGTTCTTGGCGAAGAGGATATTAAATTGGTAGCCGGTGACGGTACTTACAAGTCATTTGAGCTGAGCGGACACAAGTTTGTGCTTGCAGCTGTTAAGTCTGATCC